>NZ_DBMCTG010000003.1:0-133141 GCF_056976295.1 Candidatus Avelusimicrobium sp. | reverse complement strand
TTCTGTTTTTTTGGCCCAGGAACTCTCAATTAAAAGAGGCGCAAGCTAAAGATATAACATTCAGTGGAAGGATTTGGGTATATATCTGTAAGAGTTTGAATCGCACTCTCGTAGAGTTCCGTTTGTTCTGTTGTTGGATTAGATGTGTAAATTGAGCAAACCATTTGAAATGCTACGCCAATTTACGTTATGATACTTGTTATCGATTATACTAATTAAAATGCTGGACTTAAGGCTTTTTCTCTGACCGATACGGCAAGTAGTAAAACAATTTTGCCCAATGTTATCTAGGCTATTAATTACCATACCTATTGTTTAAAATCTTTGTGTACCATAAATTAAATTTTGAAAGTTAAATTTTGGGGCAAAAAGATACAAAAAGCCTAAAATAGCCCTTTTTTCTATCTTTTGGAGTTGCACCAAGAATCTATCTTTTCTGTATTAGCAGTTGATAAACAAAAAATCCCCGACGGGGAACGGAGGTGAATGGGCCAAAATACAATTAAAAATTCCCGTCTTAACTTCGACGGGAAAATAAATGGGGTGGATGACGAGATTTGAACCCGCGACCTCCGGTTCCACAGACCGGCGCTCTAACCAGCTGAGCTACATCCACCATAAATCGGTACTATATTATACCAATTTTCCGGTGCGTGTGCCAAAATTATTCTTTCCGCGTGGCTTTTTCCCTAGAAAAGTTCACCCGTACTAATCTTTCAATTAGCCTTAGCGGGAAAGTGGGAGCGTAGGCAACGCTGACGGCTCCCGCTTACCGCAATTCCCCGGGCTTAATCATTGGGCCGATAAACGGGCCTTGCGCATAAGAAAAGCCCAATGCTTTAATGCGGTCCATATCCGCTTGGCTGGCCACGTCATCTGCCGCCAAAAAGATGCCCAACTCTTGGCAGACTTTGCCCAAAGATTGTGCCAACATATTGCTTTTGCGGTCTGGGGATTTGGTCCACATTTGCCGTCCGATTTTTACACCGTCTATCGGCATTTCTTTAAATGCGGGCGACACAAGCCCTGTGTAGCGCACGGTTAAATTGAACCCTTTTTGTTTCAGTTCTTCTCCGGCTGTTTTTAAGCGCGCGTTTAAAATGTGGCGCTTCGTTTCCGTCAGTTCTAAATAAAGCCACTTAGTAGCCACCTTCATTTCTTGGGCTTTGGCCGCCAAACGGTCCGCAAAGCCCGGCGCAATTAAATGTTCGTCGGCAATTTTAACCACTAAGGGTATCATCTGTTTGTCTTGTGCTTGCCAGTTGGCGAGTGTATCCAATGCGGAGTCTAATAAGTAACGGTCGTATTGGTAGATAAAGCCATTCTTTTCAAACACCGGGCGGAAAACTGTTTGTTCCAACGGGTCTTGGCGGCCGGGCACGGGCCAGTCCGCCACCGCTTCGGCCGCGAAAAGGGAGTCATCTTTCAAAGAGCGGATAGGCTCCACAAAAAAACGGAATTCCTTTTTTTCTATGCCTTGACGCATCCGGCTTTCAATGAGGGCCTCTTCGGTGAGTTCCTGGTGCCATCTCTTTTGATAGAAAGCCACAATTTCATCGTAGCGGCCCTTGATGCGTTTTTTTGCTACGCACGCACGGTTGTACATTTCCTGTGCAGATTCGTTTCTATCCTCAATAACATATACCCCAAAGGCCAACATCAGCGCAAAGGTCTTTTTGTCCTCCGTTTGAAAATTGGTAATTTGTTCAGCCAACAGTTCCAAGCGGTTTTTTAATTCCCCTTCGCTTGTATAGTGTAGTAGCATAGCAAAGCGGTCCGCATACACGCGGGTGAACAGTTCGTCCGGCTTTAAACTCTCTTGTATCACGCGGGCCAAATGTTTGAGTAAGGTATCGCCTGTTTTAAAGCCGTAACGCTCGTTAAACGATTGGAATTTACCTACATCCATTGCTACCAGTGCGTAAGGTTGATGGGTATTTTCGCGGATAAGTTGCTCCATTTCCGGGCGGATAGCGGCTAAATTTTTGCCTCGGGTAAGCGGGTCAATAAAGGCGGCTACAAATAATTTTCTCCGGGTTTTTTTCTGCTGGAAATAAATATAGCCCCACGCGCACAGGCCGGCGGCTACGACCAGCAAACACAACCCTAAAAGCCACCAGACGAGCACATTGATTTGATGGGTCATTTGTGCGGTAGGAACGACGGACAGCAGATACCAGTCGTTAATATTTAAGGGCTGGTAACTAATGTGCAGTTCGCCTTTTTCGGCAGAGGAATATCTTACAGTGCCGCTTTGGCGCTGGTGCATCGGCTCGCGGAGAGATTGGGCTAACTGACCCCGCGGGTCGTCTGGCAGATTAAAAATGTTTACCACTTGGCTGACGGCGTTCTTGTGTACGGCGCGGGCCACGCTGTCCCCGGTTGCGCGGACAATAGCGGAATAACCTTCTCCGCGGAAACTTTGCGTGTCTAACTCTTTGGCAAATTCTTCTACCGAGCGCGTAGCAAACAAAACGCCGATAATTTTGCCGTTTCTGTGGGCAGGGACGGCTTCTACCAAAATATCTTTTCCGTCTGCCGAATCCGTAATGCGTTCCGAAATGTTGGCTTCGCCCGCGATAGCCTTTTGAAAATGCTTCTCGCCGGAAATATCCAATAATAAGCCGTCGCTTAACATTGCCATACCGTCCGGGCGGACAAAACCCATACGCTTGAAATTATTAATAGCAGATTCGTTTTTCATCAAGCGGTCAATGTGGCTGGCGGTCGGCTTGGAAAGAGATTCAATAGCCGTGGCAATAGAGCGAAGTAAGGTTAAATCGTTGTGGATTTGCGTTTCCACCTCGTCGGTGGTTTGCCGGGCGACTTCTTCCAAGTACATAGTGCGGTTACGCTCTAAGGTGCGTTCAATCTGGTTTACATACAAAAAAATGCCTGTGGATAATACGGCGGTACAGAGCAAAATAATTACGGAAATTTTTTTAAAAGAAAGCGAATCAGTCATTTCAGCCCCCTGTGAAGAAAAAGAGCCGCAATCCGGCGGCTCTTTTTACTTTACCATTTTTCAAGGTGGATTTTTTCCGGGTCAAAGCGGTCAATGTCCGGCTTTTGTTCATCCGGGTAACCCAGTGCAATTACGTTAAGCGGTTTAACATAATCCGGCAAGCCAAACATTTTGGCTAATGCATTCATACGTTCTTCGTTGGGATAAACCCCCAGCCATACGCTGCCGATACCCAGTTCGGTGGCGGCCAGTAAAATATTTTGCGTAGCCGCCCCGCAATCGGCCATCCAGTAGCCCGGCGCGTGTTCCTTTTTCGTGTTGCCGCATACAATAATGGCACAGGCGGCTTCCTTTAACATTTGCGCATACGGATGAACCGTCGTAATTTTGTGCAGCGTGTTTTTATCTTGCACAACGATAAATTCCCACTCTTGGCAGTTGCGCGCCGTAGGTGCCATCATAGCCGCACGCAAAAGCGTGGTAATATCACCCTTTTCAATCGGTTTGTCCGTAAAACGGCGGATACTGCGCCGCTTTAAAATACCTTCTATTACGTTCATTTGTTACCCCCTTTTTTAAGCCGCAATACTTTTTCTTTAAAGAAGCGGGCCAAACCCCCGCGTGCGGTTTCGCGGTAGTCCTTGTTCATATCCAGGCCCGTTTGCATCATAGTGGCTAAAACATCATCGTAAGAAACGCGGTTATCCCCGTCGGACATTAGGGCATAGGTGGCGCAGTCCAACGCGCGGGAAGCGGCCAGCGCGTTGCGCTCTATGCACGGAATTTGCACAAGTCCGTCCACCGGGTCGCAGGTAAGCCCCAAGTGGTGTTCCAAGCCCATTTCCGCCGCGTATGCAATACGGCGGTTGTCGCCGCCTTCTAATTGACAGACGGCTGCTGCTGCCATAGCACACGCTACGCCCACTTCTCCTTGGCAACCTACTTCCGCACCGGAAATAGAGGCATTGGTTTTGGCCATATTGCCAAACAAACTGGCGGTAGCCAGGGCATGTAAAATAGTGGTATCTTCAAATTCGTAAATTTCTTGGATTAAACGGCACACCGCAGGCACGACACCACAGGAACCGCACGTGGGCGCGGTAACTACTACTCCGCCCGCGGCATTTTCTTCCGAGCAAGCCAACGCATAGGAGAACAGGTTATTCATCCGGCGCAGGTATTGGGGGGAGTTTTCGGCCTTATACAGATAACGGCGGGCTTTACGTTCCAAATTTAAAGAGCCGGGCAGCACGCCACGCTTTTCCAAACCTCGGTTCATAGTGGTTTGCATTGTTTTCCAAATAGTACCTAGGTATTTCCAAATATCAGCCCCTTCAAACTCCTCCACATATTCCCACAGCAGCATACGCTTGTCCGAGGTGTACTGTAAAATTTCCGCCATTGATTTATGCGGGTAAATATTGTTGATTTCCCGCCCGAAGGCTTCGTCGGTGCGGATATCTCCCCCGCCAATACTGTACGCCACTTGCGCGCCCATAACGTGCCCGGCTTTGTCTAGGGCTTCAAAGCGCATTGCATTGGGGTGTTTGGGCAGAAAAGTATCGTATTCCCACTCAATAGTAACAGGTTTTGGATAAAAGGCTTCTTTAATAGCGAAGTCGGTCAAGTGCCCCTTGCCGGTAGCGGCTAAGGAACCGTAAAGTACCGCCCGAAAGGATTCGGCGGTCGGATAAGTGCGGTTGAACGCGTCGGCCGCTTTGCGCGGGCCCATTGTATGGCTGCTGGAAGGGCCCATACCGATTTTGTATAACTCTTTAAGCGATTGCATAGTGCTCCCTAAAATGGGGGATATATAAAAAATGTTATCATAATTTATATGAATATTCTATCTGCTTTATTGGTGGCACTGGGGTTATCTATGGATAATCTGGCTGTTACGATTGCTTCCGGCTGTTCCCACCAAAACAAAATTTCCCTGTCTTATATCGGTAAAGTGAGTGCGCTGTTTGCTGTGGCACATTTTATGATGTTTTCCGTGGGTTGGTTAGGCGGGGCTGGGGTTGACCGCTATATCGGCGCGGTGGACCATTGGATTGCCTTTGGTATTTTGGCCTTTATCGGTGCTCGTATGGTAAAGGAAGCGCAAAATCCGCAGGTAGAAAAAGAGACCGGAGTGTTGCACTCCTTTAAAACCTTGCTTGCTTTGTCGGTGGCAACGAGTTTGGATGCGCTTTTGGTGGGCATTGGACTCGCGTTTACCGGGATGCCTTTCTGGGTAACGGTGGTTACACTGGTGTCGTGTGTGTTTGTTACCAGTTGGGCGGGGTTTTATTTGGGAGCGTTTTTGGGGTGCAGGTTTGGCAAGGTGATGGAAACCCTTGGCGGGCTTGCGTTAATTTTAATTGGCCTTAAATTATTGCTAGAAGGGCTGGGCATTTGGTAAAATGCAGGTATCTCAACCGGGAGGTTCCCTATGGGCATAATTGCCGTGAGTATCATTTTTTTGTGTATTTGTGTGGATAATATGGTGTCTGCCAATATGTCCTCTATGAAGATGTCCCCTGAAAAAAAGAGCGTTTTTTCGGTTAAAATGACGCTGTTCTTTTCCTGCTTTAATGCTTTGTTTTTTGCGCTAGGGTATGGCATAAGTGCGATTTTCTTTCACAAATGGGCGTATTTTGCACATAATTGGGTGGCGTTTGCCTTTGTGCTTTTACTGGGCATTAAGTTTATGTTGGAATCTATTGAAAAATCGCCCAGTTTCAGCAACTTGGACGCAGATGATAACCGCAAAATGATAAAGGTGTCCTCTGTGTTTGCGTTCAATGCCTTTTTGGTGGGCTATGCGGTGGAAACAATGGAAAAGGCCTTTTTCCCGCAAGTGCTAATCTTGTTCGTGCTGACGTTCTTGATGACGCTTATTGGTTTTCACTTGGGCAGCCAGTCTTCTAAAACGATTGCCAGCAAAAAAGTAGAACTGGCCTCCGGCATTGTGCTGATTGTAATGGCGGTGCGGCTGATTATTTTGTAAAGCAATTTTTAGTTGGTTGTGTTCGGGCCCCGGTTTATTTTCTACCGGGGCCTGTTTGTTTATAACTACTGCTCACAATAAACCCTGGGCGTAAGCCTGGGGAGTTTCATATAAAAAACCGCGCCCGTAAAGAGCGCGGTTTTTAGTAAAACTAAAACGGCTTATTTGGCCAGTTGTTTCCAAGAGTTGGCTTCGTCTTTGAGCGCTTTTTTAGCGTCTTTGGCGGCCTTTTTGGCTTCGGCTTTCTTGGCCTCATTGGCTTCTTTTTGCGCTTTGGATTTGGCCTTAGCGTCGGCTTTGGCTTGTTTTAAAGCGTCCTTTTGAGCCTTGGCTTTCGCTTTGGCGTCTTTTTCGGCTTTTTTAGCGTTGGCTTTGGCTGTTTCGGCCTTTGTCTTGGCATCAGATTTAGCCTTGGCCGCTTTGGTTTTGGCATCCGCTTTGGCGGTGGTGGCTTTGGCTTTTAAATCTTTTTCAGCTTTTTTAGCATTGGCTTTGGCATCAGCCTTAGCCTGTTTGGCTTTCGCTTTGGCCTGGGCCTTGGCTTCGGCGGCTTTGTTCTTGCTGTCAGCAGAGTTGTTGGAGGCCTTAGCCGCTTCCAACTTGGCTTTGGCATTGGCTTTTTTGGTTTCCAGATTCTTTCTTAACGTGGTTACCTTGGACATCGTGCATTCGTTAATGCAGGTTACATCCGCAGCGGCGCAACCGCAGTTATCGGTAGCGGCGAAAGCGGCAGTCGGCCACGCGGCGGACAACGTCAACGCGAGCGCGAACAAGATTGTTTTCTTCATTTTGTTTCTCCTTTTGAAATTTAAATATCTTACTTTTTTATTTTACAAAAATTCGTTTTACGCACTCAACGCCCGATTTTTAATTAATTTTTTTTCTTGGCGGAGGATGTAATTTTGATAAAATAATATATATGGAAACGATAGTTGCTTCTACCCCTTGGTGGATAAATGCGCTTTTAGGTATAGTGGTAGCCAATTTATTGGTGTGGCCGCTTGCGTCGCGCTGGGTGGAAAGCCACTTGGAAATTTTCCTTTTAATGGTCGGCGCCGCGGCGGTAACCATTAGCGGCGGTTGGAGCGTAGATTTTATTTACGAAACCTTGCAATATCCCGTTAATGTGGCGTTTATCGTGCTGGTTGTAAGCGTTATCTTCAATAATTATTCCCGCTATATTTTCCGCGTGCTTTTTGCGTTCTTCCGCAAATTAGAGCCGCAATACAGTTTTGCCCTGTTGGTGTTTTTGCTTGGAATTACGTCTTCCCTCGTCAGCGTAACAGTGGCGGCTTTGGTTTTGGCCGAAGTATTAAAGGTTGTTAATTTGGAGCGTCTCTCCACCGTTCGGATTACCGTTTTTGCCTGCTACGCTATTGGGTTGGGCGCAGTGCTTACGCCGCTTGCCGAACCGTTGGGGCTAATTATTAATAACGCTCTTACCGGGGCGCCGCACTTTGCGGATTTCTTCTTTTTAATGCGTCATTTCTTTGTGTGGATTGCTCCCGCCATTTTGCTTTTGTCTGCGGCGGCGGGATATTCGGCGCGCCACGCGGGTACTACGATGCAAATGCACATCCGCGAGGATAAAGAAACATACGGCTCTATGTTGCGCCGGACGTGGCATATCTATATGTTCGTGGCTGCACTTAATTTAATTAGCGCGGGGTTGCGCCCCTTGGCCCAAAGTACCATTACACATTTGGGCGGAAAAGTCCTCTTTTTGGCCAATGCGGTGTCTGTGATTATTGATAACGCGACCTTGGCCGCGATTGAAATTGTACCCACTATCTCTATGAACGACCTTATCTATATGGTGATCGGTCTGGCGGCGTTTGGAAGTATGCTGGTTCAGGGGAATTTGCCCAACATTGTGGCGGCTGAAAAGTTGGGCATTAAAAGCCGCGAGTGGGCTTCTGTTGCCGTGCCGACAGGTCTTGTGCTGATGGGGGCTTACTTCATCATTTTGTGGATTGCTTTATAGGCCTGGGCCTATATCAAACAGGGCCTTTTGGCCCTTGTGGCCTGCTTACCTAATTAGTACCCTATATAGAGGGGAAAATATGAAAAAATACTTAATTTTTGTTTTAGCCTGTCTAATGGCTGCGCCTTCTTTCGCGCAAAAAGTTCCAAAAGCACCTAAAATAAAAGGACAGGCGCGTATTATCAAACAGCAAGTCCGCACGCTCGGACAAGCAAATGCGCTTACACAAATTCCGCTTTCTACGTTTGTATTAAATAATGTGCGCAAAGTGCAGGGGAAAGTGATTTTATCAGCCCCCGTGCCGAATATTCCGCAAAGCAGTTTAATTGCCGAGCGGCTAATAGCGCAGACTTTGCCGCCTACGGAGCCGTTCCGTTTGCCGCTTTTATTGATTGACCCGTCGTATGAACAGCGTTTGGCGGTAGCAAAGCAATACAAAACCACCTTGGAGAATTTCCAACAATTTAAAAAGGAAATTAATCCCGTTTTATATTATCAGATGAAACCGTCCGAACGGCGCGTTTTGCCCGCTGTGGAAAAAGCCCGTTGGGTGGATAAAATTTTGGCAATGCACAACCAACTGCGCGCGCTGAATATTTTAGTGGCGCCGCACGACCAACCCTTGGTTCAAGCCAATCTGTATGTGCAGTATGCCATGGAAACGATAGAGCCAAACTTTGTGGGACTGTTAGATTCCGGCTTGCGGGAAAAAAGGACGGACCGCAAATTTAACCAAAAGGAATTTATGATGGAACCGCCGAAAGATGGAAGACTTGCCTCCTTGAAAAATTATTTGCCCTATTCGTTGCGTTTGCACCAGGCCGCAAACAAAATGCCTGCCGGTATTAAAATGGCCGTACTAAACGACCGCGCAAGTGCGTTGGAGGCTATACAAGATAAGCATAAAACGGTTTTCTGCCCCAAATGGGAAATTACTACCTATCACGATACGGAAGCGTTATTAAACGATATTAAATACGGACGTGTGCAATACGACATTATCCTTACGGACTTAATGGTGCCGGGCGGCGGCGGGTATTATTTAACGGCGTCCTTGCGCCACCAAGGTTTTGGCGGGGTTATTTTGGCCGCTACGGCTTTTCAGCCCGAGGAACGGCTTAGTATTGGGCTTTTTAATAAAGGGTTTGACGGTATGCTTTCTCTGCCGGAAAACTTTGAATTGAATAAAGAGTGGCCGCTGGAAATGATGGAGCATTTTAACAATTATTTCTATTACCGGGATTTAAACGGTTGGAAGCGGTAAGAGAACTTTTTTCAGCAAACGCGGTTAGGTTTCGGCCTGCCGCGTTTTTTGTTTGACAGGTTAAAGAAACCTAGTTATAATGGAAATATCTGTTCTTTTCGTAATACACGAAATTATAAGTTGTCTGCCGTAAACAGGAGCGCTCGCTCCGCCGTTGCTTTAAACGCTTAATTTTTATAAGAGAGGAACGCGTATGACAGACCGTTTCGCACCTGCCGTAAAGATTCTGCAAGACCATCAGTACGATAGTGCCAAGTTAATCCCTATTTTGCAAAAAGTACAAGACGAATATACTTATCTGCCCGAAGATATTATGCGTTTTGTGGCTAACGAATTGGATATTTCGCCTGCCAAAGTGTTTGGTGTGGCCACTTTTTTTGCGCACTTTGCCATTACCCCAAAAGGCAAACACATTATCAAAGTGTGCAACGGTACGGCCTGCCACGTCAAGGGTTCGTCCTTTGTTATTAATACGGTCAAAGATAAACTGAAATTAAAAGACGGACAAGACACCACCGCAGACGGAATGTTTACGTTAGAGTGCGTTTCCTGTTTGGGGGCGTGCGGTTTGGCTCCCGTAATGGTAGTGGACGATGTGGTTCACGGTCAAATCACCCCGGCTAAGGCCGTAGAAATTATTGACGAAATTGCCCGACAGGAGACCAAAAATGCCGACTAAAAATATTGAACAAATAGCCGAAGAATATAACTCGGCTTACAAAAAAATTACCGGACGTGTGGTTATTTGCGGCGGTACAGGGTGTATTGCCGGCGGTTCTAAAAAGGTGTACCAGGCTTTTCAAGAAGAAATGGAAAAACGCAAAATCGGCTTTTGCTTGCAAATTACCAAAGATTGCCACGAGAACTATTTGAGTTTTTCCGGATGCCGCGGTTTTTGTGCGCAAGGCCCGTTGGTGAGCGTGGGCGATATTTTTTATACCAAAGTAAAACCGGCGGACGTACCCGAAATCGTGGAAAAAACACTTTTAAAAGGTGAAGTGATTGACCGTTTGTTATATCATAATCCGGCCAATAACCAAAAGGCCAAAACAGTCGCCGATATTCCCTTTTATGCCCAGCAGGAACGCATTTTACTGCACGATTGCGGGCGCATTAATCCCGAAGATATCAACGAATATATTGCGCACGGCGGTTATCAGCAAGCCAAGCGCGCCTATACGGAAATGACAGATGCGGAAGTTTGCAAAGAGATGATTGCTTCCGGCCTGCGCGGCCGCGGCGGGGGCGGTTTTCCTACGGGCAAAAAGTGGGATTTAACCCGCGTGGAACCGGGACCTAAAAAATACGTCATTTGCAACGCGGACGAGGGCGACCCGGGCGCGTTTATGGACAGAAGTGTAATGGAAGGAAACCCTAACGCGGTTTTGGAAGGGATGATGATAGCCGCACGGGCGATTGGCGCGGACGAGGGATATATTTATGTGCGTATGGAATATCCGTTGGCTATTGAGCGCGTGCGCACCGCTATTAAACAGGCCGAAGTCTTGGGCTTATTGGGCGAAAATATTTTTGGTTCCGGTAAGAATTTTAAAATTCATGTAATGGAAGGAGCCGGAGCCTTTGTTTGCGGAGAGGAAACCGCCTTGATTGCGTCTGTGGAGGGCAAGCGCGGTATGCCTAAAATTAAGCCGCCTTTCCCCAGCCAATGCGGGCTTTTTGGCAAACCGACCGTTATTAATAACGTGGAAACCTTGGCTACCGTAGCCAAAGTGCTTGAAATGGGGGCAGAGGCCTTCCGCAAAATCGGCACCTTGGGCAGCCCGGGTACGAAAACCTTTGCCGTAACGGGGCATATTGCCAATACAGGCTTGGTGGAAGTGCCCATGGGGACCACCTTGCGCCAAGTGATTGATGATGTGGCCGGCGGTACCACTAATGACGACGGTACTGTTAATAAAGCCGCTTTTAAAGCCGCGCAAATCGGCGGGCCGTCCGGCGGATGTTTGACACGGGAGCATTTGGACCTTCCGTTAGATTTTGATTCCTTAAAATCAGTAGGCGCGATGGTGGGTTCCGGCGGACTTGTGGTAATGAACGACAAAACCTGTATGGTTAATGTGGCCCGCTTTTTCTTGGAATTTACACAACGCGAATCTTGCGGTAAATGCGTTCCGTGCCGCGAGGGCACCGAGCAAATGCTTACGATGTTAAATGATATTGTGGAAGGGCGCGCCACCTTAAAAACCTTGGAAAACTTGGAAGACTTAGCCAAGGCGGTGCAAAAGGCTTCCCTGTGTGCTTTGGGCAAGACGGCTCCCAATCCGGTGCTTTCCACCCTCAAACATTTTAAAGAGGAATACTTGGCGCACGTGGTGGATAAACGCTGTCCGGCGGGCGTGTGCAAAGCCTTGGCGCGTTTTGAAATTAGAGAGAACAAATGTAAGGGGTGCGGTATGTGTAAACGCGCCTGCCCGGTGCAAGCCATCAGCGGCGAAGTGGGCAAACCCCACCACATTGACCCCAAAAAGTGCATTAAATGCGGTGGTTGTAAATCCACCTGTAAATTCGGCGCGGTTGTAACGGGAGCGTAATATGCAAAAAGAACAATTTGTTACTATTGAAGGCAAAAGAGTCCCTATTGAGGGAGAAAAAAACCTGTTGGAATTAGTGCGCAAGGCTAATTTTAATATTATGACGTTTTGCTACCACCCCGAACTGGCCGCCTACGGCGCGTGCCGCCTGTGTTTGGTAGAGGTAGAAGGGATGGGTATTGTGGCTTCGTGTACGGTAGCCCCTAAGGACGGGATGAAAGTGCGCGTAAACAGCGACGAAATCCGCCATTTGCGCCGCATTAATTTGGAACTACTTTTGTCGTCGGGTAACCACGATTGCACATTATGCAGCAAATCTAATAATTGCAAATTGCAGAAATTGGCCAAGGATATGGACGTAACGGAAATCCGCTTTAAATCTAAAAAGTTGGACAGCCATAAAGATGCCACTTCCGCTGCCTTGGTTCGCGACCACAGTAAGTGTATTTTGTGCGGGAACTGTGTGCGTATTTGTAACGAGGTGCAGGGCATCGGCGCCATTGATTTTGCGTTCCGCGGTTTCCGCTCCAAAATCGCCACGGCTTTTAATAAAGAATTGGGGCAGAGCCACGAGTGCGTTTCCTGCGGACAATGTGCCCGCGTATGCCCGACGGGTGCGTTAATGCCTAATTCTTCGGAAATAGAAGCCGTTTTTAAAGCGATTAATAACCCGCATAAAAAGGTGGCAGTTCATATTGCTCCTGCGGTGCGTGTGGGGCTGGGAGAAATCTTCGGCCTGCCGCAAGGGCAAAATGTGGACGGGAAAATTGCCGCCGCTTTGCGTATGCTGGGGTTTGACTATGTGTATGATACGGCCTTTGCGGCAGATTTAACGATTTTGGAGGAAGCCACCGAATTTTTGGAACGCTTTAAAAAAGGAGTTAATTTACCGCAATTTACCAGTTGTTGCCCGGCGTGGGTGAATTATGTGGAAAAATTTGCACCTGAGTTTATCCCTAATTTATCTACGGCCCGTTCCCCTATGCAAATGATGGGACCGGTGCTGAAAGCCGATTTTGAGGATAAAGGTGGTAAGCGCGAGGATTTAATTGTGGTTGCCGTAATGCCTTGTTCGGCCAAAAAGTCCGAAGCCAAACGCGGCGAATTTTATGTGGACAACAATCCCGATACCGATTATGTGGTAACCACGGTGGGATTGGCGCGTATGATTAAAGAGGCGGGTATTGATTTTGTAAACTTGGAAAACGAGTGGTTTGATATGCCTTTTGGTTCCAAAACGGGGGCAGGTGTCATTTTTGGTGCTTCCGGCGGTGTAATGGAAGCCGCTTTGCGTTATGCCTTGGCAGAATTGGACCCGGCCAATGCGCGCAGCGTTAAGTTTTCAAGCCTGCGCAAAAGCAGTGTGTTTAAGGAAAAGACAGTAGAAGTTGGCGAAGTGAAAATCCGCACTGCCGTAGTGAGCGGTTTAAAAAATGCCCGCAAACTCTTGGACGATATTAAAGCCGGTAAGGACCATTACGATTTTATTGAAGTGATGTCCTGCCAAGGCGGATGTGTGGCGGGAGCGGGCCAGCCGCAGTTTGACGGATGGGCTCCCCGTAAAAAACGTGCCGAAGGCCTGTATCAAGAAGATACAGAACTGGCATACAAGTCGCAGGATAACAGCGGTGTCAATGCATTGTACGGTCGCATTTTGGATAAAGTGGGCGGCCCTCTGGCGCATAAATTGCTTCATACGCACTATCACGACAAGAAAGACCGCACCGGCCAACAAAAATAAACAGAGCCTTATGATATAAAAAACACCCGGAACGGAATGACTCCGCTCCGGGTGTTTTACGCCCGCGCGGCAAGTAAGATAGAATATATATATGTTTAACTGGAAAGGATTTATTTGCGGGGTGGTTACTTCGGCCACCTTCGGGCTGATTCCGCTGTTTACGCTGCCCCTTTTTGCAGACGGACTGAACGTTCCGTCTATTTTGTGTTACCGTTTTTTATTGGCTGCTGTTTTAATGGGTGTTTTTATGGCGGGAACGGGGCGCGCCTTTAAGGTGAACCGCAAGGAGTTTGGCACATTGGCGGGGCTTAGCATTTTGTATATCGGCTCGGCCGTATTTTTGTTTTGGTCGTATCATTATTTGGCAAGCGGCATAGCCACGACAATGATGTTTTTATATCCTGTTTTTGTTGCGCTTATTATGATTACGGTGTTTAAGGAGCGCAATTCTATTTGGACGATGCTCGCTATTTTACTGGCTGTCAGCGGGGTGGCTTTGCTTTCTTGGAACGGCAAAGGCGGCGGGGTGAGTTGGACGGGTATCGCGTTGGCGGTTTTGTCCGGCTTATCTTATGGGATATACATTATTGCGGTTAATAAATCGTGTGTCAAGGATATGAGTTCCACTAAACTTACTTTTTATTTATTCGTTTTTACCGGCATTTTTTTAACGCTTGGTACGGTTTTATTAGGAAAGTTCCAGGGGGTCGCTTCGCCGAAAGGCTGGACAAATTTACTGTTGCTTGCCGTTATCCCAACGGTTATTTCCAACATTACCTTGGTGGCGGCTATTAAGGCGATTGGTTCCACCTTTGCTTCCGTTTTGGGTGCTATGGAGCCGGTAACTGCTATGACGGTGGGAGTATGTGTGTTTGGAGAACCGTTTACGCGGACGACGGCTTTGGGGGTGGTGTTGATTATTTTTGCGGTTACTTTGGTGATTATGTCCCCGGCTTTGGAAAAGGGGTATCGTACAGGAAAATTTTTGTATATTACAAAGGTGAAGGGGATTCATCCCAATATTGTGCCGTATCATTAGCAGGTTTTTGCTACAATATAAAAAAATAAAGGAGAAATTATGGGACGTAACGGTTCTATTCATACAATCGTTTTAGTGTTGGTAATGCTGATAGGTTTTGGCGCGGCCTTAGGTTGGCCTCAGTACGAAAAACACCGCACGATTGCCGCCGCGCAAAAAGCATTAGACATTGGTAAATCCCTGGCATTTGCCGAGGCTTCTTATAAAGAACATTATAAAGCCTATACACCGGATTTTGAACTGTTGGGCGCAGACCTGCCTTGTCCGGTGGAGCGCGCGGAGGGGAAAATAGAAATGGTATGCAGTGATTATACCTTTTCGCTTGCGGAGGGGAATTTGGTGCGTGTAGCGCATAAAAATTATCCCAAGTGGTTTGATATTAATATAGACCAAGGCTCTATTGATTGTTCTCACGAGGAAGGTTCTCTGGTCGGTAAGCACATATGCGACCGGGTAAATTGGTCAAATTCTAAAAATTAAGGAGAAAATATGAAGAAACTCTTATTAGCCTTTTTGGCTTTGCCGCTATTATTTGCCTGCTCTCCCAGTGTAAAACGTGTGGAGACCAATTTGGTGAAAGATGTTAGCGGCGGTTGGAACGATACGGACGCACAAATGGTAGCGCAGGAAATGATTACCGATTGTTTGCAGGGCGGCTGGTATAACCGCTATTTAACACGCAAGGGCAAAGAACCTGTGGTGATTGTCGGTACGGTAACAAATAACACAATGGAACATATTAATACGGGTGTATTTGTGGAGGAAATCCAACGCGCTCTTATTAATTCGGCTAAGGTGGATTTTGTGGCGTCCTCCACGGAGCGGGGCGAAATTCGCACGGAGCGTTTGGAACAGGATGAATTTGCTTCCGAAGCGACGCGTAAGGCTTTTGGCAAGGAAGTCGGGGCCGATTTTATGTTGAGCGGCGTTCTAAATTCCGTGGTGGATAAGTCCGGCAGCAAAGCATTGGTTTTTTATCAGGTCAATATGAAACTGATTAACATTGAAACGAACCAAATTGTCTGGAACGGACAAAAGCAGATTAAAAAATACGTTAAACGCAGTAAAGTAACCTGGTAGTTTTATGAAGAAGGCGCGTGCATTTTGTTTGGGGCTGGTCTTGTTTTGCTCCGCTTGTGCGGCGCCTTCTTTGCGTTTTAAAACAGAAGTAAATCAATTGGTCTCCTCGGGGCAGTTCAAACAGGCGGAGGAGCAAATCCTTTCCAAACAAAATAAGTATTACAAAAAGAAAGATGCCACGCTCTTTTATTTGGACCGCGCTTCCCTTTTGCACGATGCCGGACAGCCCGCCGAAAGCGACGCGTTGTTTGCCTCGGCACAAGAATATATAGATGCTTTGTATGCTAAAAGCATTACCGGTTCCCTGGGCCGTTTTGTGATTAACGATTTAACTGCTCCGTATTACGCGGCTAATTACGAGCACGCCCTTACTTATTATTACCGCGCCGTAAATTTTTTGGAACAGGGAAACTTGTCTGCCGCCGCAATAGAAATGCGCCGGGCTGTTTTCTTTTTGGATGAGTTGCGCGGCACCAAACGCTCCGGATATAACGACGACCCTTTTGTACAATATTTTGCCAGTTTGATTTTTGAATCTGTCGGCCAGCGTTCGGATGCGCGCATTTGCCGCCAAAATGCTCAAAATGCTTATGCGCGTTTGGGGGATAAATTAAAAATCGTGATGCCGGAATTTTCGGTTCCCGCTGATGCTAATTCTTTCGGTGAAGTGATTTTTCTACACTATAATGGGTTGTTGCCCCTTAAAAAAACGCAAACGATTCAGGTGGCTTGGGATAAGGCCTTGGCGATGGCTTCCTCTCCGGCGGAAACTGCGGAACAGGTCGCACCCGAAGTGCAAAACGCCCTTATGGCAGGACTTTACGGTTCGGCGGTAACACTTTCTTTCCCGGAGTTGGAAAACCAACCCTACCGGGTGGCATCCTCGTGGGTGTTGGCAGGCGGGCAAGTTTATACAACGCAAAAAGCGGCTGATTTTGCCGCACTTGCCAAATTGGATTTAGAAGAAAAAATGCCCAGTATTTTATTCCGCACGGCTACGCGCGCGGTGGTAAAAGAAGTTGCCGCCGTTCAGGCGCGCCAAGCGGCAGCGTCGGCGGCGGATAACAGTGCGGCGGGCGACTTGGCCGGGATGTTTGTCAGTGCGTTGGGGGCCGCCTTGGAAAAGGCCGATACCCGCCAATGGTTCACCTTGCCTGCCGAGGTGCGTATGACGCGGATTTTTGTCTTGCCGGGTAATCAAAATATCAGGGTGTTGTTTCGGGACGGAAATGGTAATATAATAGGAGAACATACCTTTGAAAATGTAAATGTGCCGCGCGGAGGGCGGGTGTTTTTGCACTACCGTACGGCTTATTAGAGGGAACTATGAAAAAAATGATTATGATGTGTGCCGCAGCGTTCTTATTAAGTGCGTGCGCGGGTATGAATAAAAACACGGTCAATTATCAAATGTCCAAATACAATTCGGCTAAATACTATGTGGTAGCCGGAGAGGGAATGAGCAAAAACGAGGCCGCACAAAATGCGCTTACCAATATGCAGCGCGAAATGGTGCAGAATGCCCCGGCCGCCGCTGACCAAGGAGTCGTTACTGATTTAATGGCTAATGCGGATGTGGAAAAAGTGTGGCGGGATGCGGACGTGTCCGCCAAGCATTATTACGCGCTTGCGGTTTTGCCGCGCGAAAAAGCGCGCAAAGTGCTTACTCCGTTATTAGACCAAACTGATGCTAAACTGGCGGGGTTATCTGCCCAGTTTTCTGCGCCCGCACAGCCGCTTGCCGATTTAAAGATAGCCTTTAAAATGCAACCGCTTATTTCCCGCCGTGCGGCGCTGGATGATATGTACCAGTTTTTAGATGCGGGGCAACAAGCGTATGAGGCAGAAAAATTTTCCGCTTATAAAGATGTGCTTAAAGAAAAAATGGCCGCTGTCTTAGTGGCGGTTGAAGTGGAAGGAGTGGAAAGCGAAGTAATGGTAACTTATGTGGTAGATGCCCTCAACCAAATGGGGCTGGGAGTGGCGGATGCCGCTAACGGGAGTGAAGCGGTGCTCGTTAAAATTATCACAGAGGTTGACGGTTACGACTCCCAAAAAGTTCAAGGGCTTGTGTGGTGTTCCAGCGGGGCTTCGGTCAGTTTGGTGGATGTGGCGCGGGGGGCAACTTTTTCCCGCTTTAACGTACACGAACGGGCGGGCACTTCCCGTGCGGCAGATTCCCAACGCCAGAGTATGCAGAGCGTGGGGGAACAGGCGGCCAGACAGATTACCGCCCGGTTGGAAGCCTACTTAAAAACCAAATAGGAGATAATAATGAAAAAACTGTTAGTATTCGTTTTGTTATGTGCGCCGGTATTGGCTTTGGCGCAGCAGGCGGCAGCCGATAAACCGGCTGATACCGCCGCCGTGGAAGACCCGGCCGAACGCAATAAAATGCTTTATTCGCTTGGGTTTTTGTTGGGGGATAATTTAAAACGCCAGTTAATCTTGGATAACGAGGACGATTACAAAGCCCTTTCCCAAGGTATGCGCGACAGTCTGCTTAACAAAAAAGCGCAAACGGACTTGGAAAAATACAAACCGCAAATCATTCAAAAATACCAGGATGATGCCAAAGCAATTTCCGCCAAGCGCCAGGCCGCCCAACAGGAATATATGGAAAATTTCCAAAAAGAAAAAGGGGTAAAAACCTTAGACAACGGCACTATGATTAAACTCACCCGCGCGGGCAAGGGTAAAATGCCTAAGGCCGACAGCACCGTAAAGGTACATTATACGGGAACCTTGATTGACGGGACGAAATTTGACAGTTCCCGCGACCGCGGCGAAGCCTTTAAAACCCGCTTAACCGACGTAATTCCTTGCTGGACAAAGGCTGTCCAACAAATGAAACCCGGTGCGCGCGCCAAGGTTGTTTGCCCGGCGGATACGGCTTACGGCAACCGCCCGGTGGGTCAAATTCCGGCCAATTCGGCCTTGGTTTTTGATATTGAACTGCTGGATATGGAATAATGTCCAAGACCAGTTACGCTTTAATAGCGGTTATGGCGGCCGCGCTCCTGTATATGGGCGCGGCCCGCGTTTACCAAGTGTACGAACGCAAGGTGGCCGAGCGGGAAGCGGCGGCCGTTTCGGCATTTTCCTTTCAAAATGTACCTGTGTCTTTGGCGGCGCCGCAAGCCCAGCCTGTTAGTTATCCGGTGGCTTTTGAACCAGTGCCCGAAGACGTGTATTTGGAAGATGCTCCTTTAACCGAGGAACAGCAAATCAAACAGGCACAAGATACCATTGTGTCTATTTTAGATGATTATAAAGATGACCCTAATATCCGCCAATTTAATCGTGCTTTGGCCGAGGCCACACAAGGCAAAGTGGATAATTTAGGCGTGCTCAGCGGGGATAAATTAGCGCAGATTTTACAGGAAAATCCGCAAGTGGGGCAGATTGTATCAGAAAATATGAAGAACCCCGAATTTGCCAAAACGGTTCAGCAAATTTTTACAAATCCCCAATTTATTGAAAGCGTAAAGCAACTGCAAGGGGCAAATTTGCAAAAAAACGTGAAAAAACAGGGGAAAATTTAGTATTCTATAAGGGAATAGGAGGTCTTTGTGATTAAAATTTTTCTCAAAGCAGCCATTTTGGTTTTTATTATTTTAAGTATTTATTTTATTGTAAATCCCAGTGCGTGCTCTAACTTAATGATGGGGCGCGTAACCAATTCGCCCGATACCGAGCCGCAGATTGCGCTGCCTGCCAGCACCGCTGACCATAGCGAAATGTTTATCCCGTCCGGCGACAAGCCGCTCCGCCAGAGCGCGAGCCAAGAGCAAAAGGTGGAAGGTATTACCGATACCAATTCTTTGGCAACGGATAATGCCGGGGTGGATTATTCCCAAGAGGATATTGACTACGCTATCGCCAGCCGCTATGTGGAACTGGAAAACGAATATGCCCAGGCCAAAAAAACGACTAAGGACACGGCAAAGGAAATTTCCTATCAGGTAATGGACGATTTTGAACTGACTCCCGAAGAGTGGGAAGATTTCTTACAGCGCGCGACCAAGAGCAACTTATTTGATAAGGTCCGCCGCGACGTAGCCGCCGCTAAATAAAAATCTAATTGTTCTATAAAACGCCGCTTCTGTTTGCAGGAGCGGCGTTTTTGCGTGCTTCTTAACAACCAAAACATACAGCAACAGCCCCCGGTTTTGGCGAGGGCTGTTAATGGTGTAAAATGCGGGCTAATTGCTTGTATTAATGGGGAAGGCGGCCTGCCAAAAACTCGGCTACCGGGCGCGTATGCTTGATTTTACTTAATACAATTTTAATAGAGGCCGTAATCGGCACAGAAAGGAACGCACCGGGTACGCCCCAAACAAGAGACCAAAAGATAAGGGAAGATACAATCGCCGCCGGGTGCAGGTCCATCCCCTCGCCCAAAAAGCGCGGCTCTAATAAGTTGCCGATGACGAACTCCGTGGCGGACAATAAGCCTACGACCACAAAGAACTGCGGCCCTAAGCCGTATTGCAAAAACAGCACCGGGGTAGGCAATAGCACCGCAATAATAGAGCCTACACTTGGGATGAAATTCAGCAAAAAGACGAACAGCGCAAACAGCGCGGCTAATTTTACTTGAAAGCCAAATAAAATAGCCGCCGCAACAAACCCTGTGGCTAAGGACGCCACCAATTTGACGGATAAATATACGGACACGTTGGATAGCATTTCCTTAATAGCCGGGTTGGTAATGGGCGGAGCCTTTTTACTTCCGAGCAGGAAGAACGTCATAAACAAAATAATCAGCGTGGTGTTGGATACCAAACTAAATACTTTACTGCCGAAGTTTTTAAGCCAATTAAACACAGGCAAATCGCGCAGGTACGTTTCAATAAATTTTTGGTCTAATGTAATACCGTGTTGGTGCAGACGGGAGGTAATATCGGCAATGGTATCAATAAGATTCTGGCGATAGACCTCCGCTCCCTTTAAAAATCCGCCTACGGAATTAACGGTAAACAAAATTACTCCCGCAAAAAAAGCCGCACACAGAACAATAGATACCGTCAGCGCGAGCCACGAAGGAAAGGAAAATTTGTGCTTTAAAAATAGTGTGATTTGCGTTAAAATAGTGTAGAGAAAAACTGAAATAACCAGCGGAATTAACAGCGTCTTGGTATAGACCAAAAATGCCGTTACTACACCCGCGGCAATAATTGTCAGACAAATGGCACTGGCTTTTAAATAGTAGTAAAACGGTTTATCAGAACGCATTTTGCCCCCTGTTTTTTTCTGTTTTTTTGGCTATTTCCCGTGCTAAAAATAAAATTTTCCCTGTCAGGGCTTCCACGTCGCTTTGGCAGGAAGTAAGCAACCATACGTTTAATTTGGCGGCGGTAAAATTTTTGTAATTTTTAGCAAATAAATCATATGCGGTTGTCAGTTCATCACACGCGCGGGAAAGCGTCTTTGCCCGGCTGTTTAAACCCTTGGCGGATAAGGCCAAGTCAGCGGTCCAATCTCTGTCTTTGCTTTGGCGTGCGGCGGCACGGGCTTGTGTCCAAAAAGGTTCCCGGTCGTCTAATTGTTTGCGAAAAGCCAAGCAATAATCATTAAACTGTGTGGCAAAGGCTCCGTCTCGCACGTCTATATTTTTGCGCAGTTGCTGTAAAATTTGTTCCAACCGGCGGTTAAATTCGCGCAGGGACTGTGCCGCGGCGGCGATTTCGTCGCGTAAGAGGTCGCATTGGTGCGAAATATTAGTTAATAATTCTTCACAAGTCATAATACCGGGAAATTAATAGTAAAAATAGAGCCGAGTCCTCTGTCGGACACAACGCTGATAGAGCCGTTGTGCAGGTCCAAAATACGTTTAACCATTGGCAAGCCAAGCCCCCAACCGCTTATTTGCCCCGTAAAAAAATCATCTACCTGATAAAACGGTTCAAAAATACGGTTTACGTCTTGTGGGCGGATGCCTGCGCCGTAATCGCGTACGGACAGGGATATGCTGTCGCCGTGGTTGGCACATTGTACCTTAATAATTTTTTCCATTTTGTTATTAAATTTAATGGCGTTGGCGAGCAACTCTTGCACACACAGGCGCAACATTTCTTCGTTGGCGGTAACGCTTAACCGTTCCGGGCAATCAATCTCTACAAAGGTGCCGCGTTTAACGGAACTGTCCTCTTGCGGTCTGACAGGCAAGGCGCATTCTTCTTCCAAGGTAATGGCCTTGGAGGCGCACTCTTTGATAAGCGGTTTTAATAAAACAGATTGTTTTTCCATTCCCTCGTGTTGGGCGGTAATTACTTTGTTAAACGCCAGTAACTTATCCACCAGTTGGGACATTTTGCCCCCCTGTTTGTTGATTTCTTCCAAGGCTTTGGAGGTAAAAGGGGAAAATTTTTCCTTTCCGGCTTGGGATAAAATGGCTTCCGAATAGCCGTTAATAATAGAGAGCGGCGTTTTTAACTTATGGGAAATTAAAGTCAACGCCCGTGCATTAATGGATACATTTTCTTCTTCGGTCATATCTTTCTCCTAGAAAGAGCCTACCAACCGGACGTATAAAATGTCGCGTTTGTTGTCGTTATGCACGGTACGGACGTGGTTATAAGCCAAGTCCGCGTGGATATCCCGGGTAATGGCAAAGGTATTTCCCGCCATAAAAGAATGCTCCGGGTCAGCCGTATAAAATTCTCCGTAGCGGTATCCTAAATAAAGAGAGGACTGGCTGTCCGGCCACATCCACGTCATACGCGCGCCCAAGGCATATTTGCCCAAGTCGTGTACAACGTCATAGGTTTGGGTGGGGGCCAATTCCTGTTGGTCCATAATACCGCGGAAAGATTTTACACCCTCAATGCCGTTGGGATATTGAAAGACTGTCCCTGCGGCTTCAAAGCCGAAACGGCGGAAGAAATTTTTTGTAAGGCCCAAGGTGTAGGCAAATTGGGAGTAATCTTCGTTAGCCCATGTTCCGTCCGTATAATTCAAGGTGCCTTTTTGGCGTGCAAACGACGCTCCTAAATAAGCGTGCGTGTATAAATCGTTGACGGTATCATCTTCTAATGTCATAATCAGGCGCGTGGAAACGCCGTAAGCGGAGGAATCTTGGAAAGATTCGTTTTGACTTTTATTTTTAAAATAGTAAAAGGGTTTTAAGTCTAATTTTAAATAGCCAAAATCCAGTTCTATGGGCAAATTGACGGAATAAACGGGGTCCTTAAAGGCGTTTTCCTTTACATATTTGGCTTCTACCCCGGCCAGTACGTTCAAACTCCAAGCAGCCACCGCGCTGACACGGGCCTGGTCAAAATGTGATGCGCCGATATACGCGGCCGACACATCTACGGTGCGGGCCTGCAAAGCGGCGGAAGAAAGCAACAACAAGGTAAAAAATAAAGTGATTTTTTTCATATACCCCCATTTAACCAAATTTAAAGCGTTTGCGGTATGTTTTTTCACTATACGGAGCCGCTTTATTTGGTAGAATAAAAAATATGAAGAAACTTTCCATCTTATTTTTAATTCTTTTTGCCGCCGTGTTTGCGCAGGCGGCCCAAGTAGTCCGAGGCCCGTATATTGAGGACCCGACCCAAACCACTATGATTTTAAAATGGCAGACGGATGCGGATACCCCGTCGTGGTTGGAATACGGCCCCGCTCCGCGTTGTAACCAAATTATGACGGTTACACCTGAAAGCACCGTTCACAAGGCGGTGCTATACGGTCTTGTGCCGAATCAGGATTTTTGTTACCGTTTGTATGTAAACAATACGGCGGGCGACGGTGTGCAGGAACCGATAGAGGGTTCTTTCCGCACGTTGTTCTCGGCAGAAAGAAAGGTGGTAAACTTTTTGGTTTTAGGCCAAACGGGTGCGCCGGAGCCTTTGCCCACCGAGGAAAATCCGGAACCGGTGGACGAAGCCGCCCGTGCCCGCGAAGCGCTTGCTAATTTAATGGTAAAGGAAAAGAGCGACTTTTTAATTCACACGGGAAATATTACGGCATCCGGCTTAAATGCAGATGCCGACCGGGAATTTTTTACTCCATTTAAAGCGGTGCTTGCCAAAAATCCGCTTTTTGTGGCATTGGGCCCCAATGAATACGGTCCAAACCGCGATAGCCGCGACAGCAAGTCCTTCCTTCGCACCAATTACACGCGTTTTCACGATATGTCTTGGAGCAAGGCCACCCCAAAGTATTATTCGTTTGATACGGCCAATGTGCGCTTTGTGTTTTTGGATACCAATGTAGCAGAGGGGGCCGTCTGGGCGCCGGAAATCGGCGAGAAATCGGCACAGACCGACTGGCTGAAAAATACCCTGGCTTCGGCCGGAGAAAAATGGAAAATTGTGGTAATGAACGCGCCGGCATATTCTACTGGGGCGCGCGGCAGCCGCAACGAGGTTTTTGCCGCTTGGGGCAAGATTTTTGAAGATTACCGCGTGGACTTAGTTATCCAGGGGGGGGATGCTGACTATGAGCGAACCTTTCCAATGTACCGCGGTGAACCGTCTGCGCGCGGGGTAACGTATGTAACTTTGGGTACGGCGGCGCCGGCCCCTACCAAACGCGAGCACGGGGATTCTTCTACGGCGCGCTTTGTATCGGCGCGGCACTTTGCTTCTGTCAAAGTGGTGGACCGTAAACTGACCTTAAAAGCCTATAACGAAAACGGAAAATTGTTAGACACGTTAGAAATTTATTTATAAAACATTTTTTGAAAGCGAACCAACGGGGCAAGGATTTTTTATATTCTTGCCCCGTTTAATTTTTTAGAGAGGGCATTCCGAACTGGCGGCCCGCTAGGGTGCGGCTCGCTAGGGTGCAGCCCGCAGGGTTTCAGGATCTACCGATTGTGTTGTTGGGTATTTATAGAGAGCAAGGTCGTACTGGAAGGTTTGCCGGCGCGGAGCGTTCCAGTATCCGTTGTTTTCCTCTTTTAGAGTAACGACAGATCCTGGACTACAACTTTCCAGGATGACGGCAACTACCCAAGATGTGGATTCTGAAACCTATTAATAGACCCCGTACAGAAACCTTACAGGGTGATGCCTAGCGGTAAGGGCGGCAGTTCAGACCGACGGCCAAATTTTATAACGGCTTTGTTGTATCGCTTTTTGTTGTCATCCCGTTGTTTTTTCGTCGTTTTCTGTAAAGCGGTTGTTCTGTTTTTATTTTTTTGTTAAAATTTTAATAATTTGTAGTGTGTACCCAGGTTGTTGCTGTATAAAAATGCGTATAAAAGGCCGTTTTGGTTAAATATAAAGGCCTTAACAAGGAGAAAAAATGAAAGAGTTTAACAGAATTTGGCGTTTGTTGTCGTCATCCCCGAGAGTTTCTGTCGGGGATCCGTTGTTATTAAAAAAGGAAAACGACAGATCCCCAAACCCTGCGGGCCGCCAGTTCCTCGGGAATGACAACATCATAATACCTGTCCGAATTGCAAGTGCAGGTTTTACTTTAATAGAGTTGCTCGTCGTTGTCCTCATTATTGGCATTTTGTCCGCGGTGGCTTTGCCGCAATACAATAAGGCGGTAGAAAAAGCCCGTGTTACGGAGGTATTGGTAACCTTGCGCAAAATATCCAACAATTATAAAATGTGCGTTTTATCTGGTATGAAGGATGAGTGTGATTTGTTTGAGGATTTACCTTTTCCGGAAACAAATGAAATTATGGGCGGGGTAAAGAGCAAACATTATTGTTATACACACGCATATTGGGTAGGCTTTGCCGTATCGGAAGTGATTAACGGCAAATGCGACAGTACATTATCTACTTATGCTTTTATCCCAGACCTAGACGAGGAAAATGAAAATTCCGAGGATATCCATTGGATCTGCGCAGAAAATGACGACGCTCCTGTTGGGAAGAAAGGCCTTTGTAAATCACTTTGCGGTGGTAACCAATGCAGAGTAATGTAACAAAAAGCCCCGCGGTAAGCGGGGCTTTTTTCAAAAGAGAATTTCTTTTATTTCTTTAACTGCACTTTGGACATCATATCGTACATAATGATACCCGCCGCGGCGGAAGCGTTTAAACTTTCTACCCCGCCTTTTTGCGGAATAGATACAATTTCGTCGCAATTTTCGGCCGTCTTTTCGCGGATACCAAAACCTTCGGAACCGATTACCAATACCGCCGGGGAAGCATATTCCATTGTGTTAATGGGTTTCCCGGCCATATCGGCCCCATAGACCCAAAAGCCTTCCTCTTTCAAATCATTTAGGGCGGCAGACAGATTGGCTACTTCCACAATATTAATATTTTCAATGGCCCCGCAGGCTACCTTGTACACCGCAGGCGTAATGCCCACCGTGCGCCGTTGCGGCAGAATAATGGTAGAGAAGCCCAGGCAGGCCGCACTGCGGATAATGGCGCCCAAGTTTTGCGGGTCGGTCATTTCGTCCACGGCGAGCCAAAGGTCTTTTTTGTTGCCGTCAGCCTCATACATTGCGGTAGAAAGTTTCATTAATTTAATAGGCTGGATTTTAGCCATTACCCCTTGGTGTTTGGCATTTCTGGTTAAGCGGTCCAGCGTTTTGTTGTCAATGCGGTCAATTTTGGCATTGCACCGTTTCGCCAAGCGGATGATTTCCTCCACAGCGCGGTGGCCGGCCTTACTGTCCGATACATATAACTGCGTAACATTGCGCTTTTTGCTTTTCAGCGCTTCCATCACCGGGTGAATCCCGTAAATCATATCTAAATTATCTTGCATTTTTCCCTCAACCAATGGTGGACGAGCCGAAACTCATACCGATTTCCAACGCGGCTCTCACTTCGTCCCCGTTCGGGTCCACGCGTTTCAAATCGGAAATTGCGTCCGTAATTTTTACTTCTGTAATTTTAAAATCTCTAAATGCGGCCATATAGCCGAATTTGCCCTCTAACACCATTTCCAAAGCCTTGGCGCCATAGAGAGTGGAAAGCCAGCGGTCAAAGGCCGTAGGCGTGCCGCCCCTTTGGGTGTGGCCGAGTACGCAGGCGCGGGATTCAATTTTGGTGCGGTCTTCAATCATATTGCTCAACTTAGCCGCAATACCGCCCAAGCGAATCGGGTCCGTGCTGCCGGGCAAGGTGCGGGCAACGGTCTGTTCGCCTTGTTCGTTTTTGGCTCCTTCGGCGGCTACTACGATACTGAAATTTTTTCCCTTGCTGCGGCGTTCCAAAATGGAGTTGACGATAACATCCTCGTTATACGGAATTTCCGGAATAAGCACAATGTCGCCCCCGCCGGCCAAGGCAGAACGCAAAGCAATCCACCCCGCATACCGGCCCATTGTTTCCACAATCATTACGCGGTGATGGCTCTGCGCGGTGGTGTGCAAGCGGTCAATGGCTTCGGTGGCAATCGCCAAGGCGGAGTCAAACCCAAAGGTCTGGTCGGTGGCGGATAAGTCGTTATCAATCGTTTTCGGTACGGCTACAATCGGCATACCCATATCCACAAACTGCTGGGACATATGCAATGTGCCGTCTCCGCCGATAGTAATCAGCGCATCCAACTGGTTTTCTTTAAAATTGTGCATGGCTACGGAAGATAAGTCGCGCGGGGTTTCCGGTGAGCCAAAGGGCGGAAGTGTATAATTAAAGGGGTTGGCAATGTTGCTCGTACCCAAAATAGTTCCCCCTAAGGTCAAAATACCGGAAACGGTTTCGTCCGTAATGCGGATAAATTCGTTGCGTACAAGTCCGTCAAAGCCATTTTTCAGGCCCAAAACTTCAATGCCGTGGCGCAAAGCGTTTTTGCTTACTGCGCGGACGACGGCATTTAAACCGGGGCAATCGCCCCCTGCGGTTAAAATACCGATTTTTTTGATAGTCATATTTTTATCCCCTCCAAATTACAAATAAGCGGCTAATGCGCTTAACGCCCACAGTACAAAAAACTGGCCGTCAATCAGCGTTTCATCTTTCACGCTGCGGGTGGTGGTCTTACTATAATAATATATTACAATAAAAACGGTGTATAAATGGCCCAGTAAAAGCATTGCCACCAAGGCAGGCTTCCAGGTCATCGTAAGCAAGGTGCCCAATGCCGCCGTTAAGGCAAGCAAAATGAGCGTAACGGCCCATTTTGTTTTTGTCATCCCAAAGGCTTTGTAAAAACTTTCGCGCCCGATAATCAGGTCCTTGTTGGCAGATGTAAAACCCAGTGTTACGGAGCGCATAAAAACAAGCAGTACCGTATAAAATACCGCCAGGTATGAGGCCTTTCTTAATAAAAGATCGTTAGCATAAGCCGGTAAAAACGCGCACGCATACGCCCAGCCCAAGGCGGTTACAATGTCTTTGGTGCCGGGGAGCGATAAAAGTTGGAGTTTGAGCAAGTGCCTAAACGGATACGCAAAGCCCAAGGCTAAAAAGAGTACACCCAGCACGGCGGTTCCCTTGCCTAACAGAACGGCCATTACAGTGGCTCCCAAAGCGGCCACTATACTGGCTCCCGTTAAAAAGCGTTTGTTCTGCCCGGGTTGCGCTTCGGCTGCACGGTTAAATGCCGTCAACGCATAGACAAATAAACCCGCAAAAGCCAAAAATAACCCATTAGACGGTATGCCTTCCAGACGCATACATACATAGGTCAAGGCCGAAGCCGCGCAGGCGGTGTAAAAACAGTTGCGCACCAAAAAGTGCCATATGGCTTGCGGCAAATGGGATAAAACAGATTTTGGGTCCGGCTTTCGCAGTTCGCGTACACGGGCGGCCACCCGGTCAATGACCCAGTTGGGGGTAGATGCCCCGGCGGTAATAAAAATCTTTTTGGCCCGCACCACAGGGAGCGGGTCTATTTCGTTCTCTGTTTCCACGTGCTGTACGCTCGGGGCCAAGCCCTTGCACAAAAGGGCCAACCGTGCGGTGTTTGCGCTGTGGCGTCCGCCTACGACAATCACTAAATCGGCATTTTTGGCCTGTTCAATGGTTTCCTTTTGGCGGTCCTTAGTCGGTTGGCAAATAGTGTTGGAAATTTGGCACTCGTCCGCGTGTTTTTTGATTTCTTCGGCGGTTTCGTAAAAAACGCTTTCTTTTTGCGTGGTTTGCGAAACGACATTTACTTTTTCAAAGTGGGGGAGTTTGGCGGCTTCTTCCGGTCCGGAAACTACGGTTCCCTTGCCTTGGGTGTAGCCTAATAAACCGATTACTTCTGCGTGCCCGCCGTCGCCTACAATTATGGTGTGATAACCCTGTCCGGCGTATTTGGCAATAATGTTTTGCGCGTGCTTAACTAAGGGGCAAGTCGCATCCACTACTTCCATCCCGCAATTTTCCACTTCCTTTTGAAACGAAGGCGTAATGCCGTGCGCGCGGATAACTAACACGCCCGCTTTATCGGCCGCTTCCTGTGGGCGGTCAATGGACGTGATTTGCTTGGCAGCCAGCATATCCGTTACCTGCTTGTTGTGGATAAGCGGGCCAATGGTATAGACAGGCTTCTTCCCGGCGGCTTCCAATTCCAGCACCTTATCAATGGCGCGTTTCACTCCGGGGCAAAAGCCCGCGCTTTTTGCTACGGTTACGTCTTGTTCTTTTTCCATACTTATATTATAGGAAATTACGCGCTTGCTTTTTGCCCGGAGAGAACGGATTTTCTATAATTTACCTATGAATAAAATAATAATGAGTATGGCGGCTTTAACGCTGCCCTGTGCCGCTTTTGCAGGCGCTTACGGCGATATGTTTAAAAACGGACATCTCCGCTTTGACTATACGCCCCAAGAAATTTCCGCGTTGGAAGAACGCGCAGCGAAAGAACTGGATATCAATTTGAACTTTTTGGCCGCTATCCCGGCTGACCGGCGCGACTTTACCAATACTGTGCGCGCGTTGGAGGATGCCTATACCTCGTATTGGTTTGTGCCGAAGAATTTATCGCTCTTATCGTATTTTCACCAAGATTCTGCCGTGCGTGATGCCGCCGCTAATTTGGAGGCCAAAGGGGTGGATAAAAAACTTTCCGTTTCTGCGCGCAAAGATGTGTATAAGGCTTTAAAGGAATACGCAGACACGAACCCGCAGTTAAACCACGAAGATATGCGCTTGCTTTCCAAATGGTTGGAGCGTTTTGAACGGGCGGGTATGGCCCTGTCGGAAAAGGATGCCGAAGCGTATGCTCGACTAAACACGGAGCGCTTAAATAAAATTACCCGGTATAATGTTAATTTAAATAATTATAAAGATGAACTGGTGGTTGGGCGTGAGGAACTGGACGGCTTGGGCGAAACCTACATCAACCGTTTGGAACGCACGAAGGACGGGAAATATATCATTACGTTAAAATACCCGGACTATAATCCGTTTATGTCATCAGCCAAGAGCGAGAAAGCGCGCAAAGCCTTGCAGGAAAAATTTGCCCGCCGCGGCGGTAAAGAAAACGTAAAATTGCTGGAAGATACCGTTGAACTGCGCCGCAAACAGGCCGCTTTGTTAGGTTTTAAACGCTACCCGGACTATGTACTTCCGGTGCGTATGGCCAAAAATTACGAAACGTTGGAAGCGTTTTTAAAGAATTTGCAAAAGGAAGTTACACCGCTTGCCCAGGATGAGATGAAGGCCTATTTAAAACTACAAGAGGAAACCACCGGGCAGCAGGCGGACGAAATGACCGCGTGGAATTTGCCGTATTGGAGCAACCAGTACAAAAAGAAATATTACCAGGTAGATGACGATAAAATTAAGGAATATTTCCCGGCGGATAAAGTGATTAGCGGGATGTTTGAAGTGTTTGGAAACCTTTTTGGAATTACATTTACCCAAGCGGATTTGCCCGTTTGGCACCCGGAAGTAGTGGTGTATCAAATTAAGGATAAAAAAACGGGCGAATTGATTTCCAACTTTTATTTGGATTTGTTCCCGCGCGATGGCAAATATACACACGCCGCCACTTGGAGTTTTGTGGACCGCTTTGAACTACCGGACGGACACATGCAAACCCCTTCTGTGGTGATTGCGGCTAACTTTACTCCGGCGGGCAAGGGGACTCCGTCCCTCTTGGAGCACAGCGAGGTGGAAACCTTGTTCCACGAGTTTGGGCACGTTTTGCAAATGTCTATGGCTACTTCCAAATACGCTACACTCACGGGCGACAATGTGGCGTGGGATTATATTGAAGCGCACTCCCAACTGTTGGAAAACTGGGCGTGGCAGCCGCAAGTGCTTAAAAAGATTTCCGCCCATTACAAAACGGGCGAAACCTTGCCGGACGGGCTGATTTCATCTTTGGTGAAGTCCAAAAATGTGGGTGTGGCGGTTGCTTTTCTGCGGCAGAACTTCTTGGGCCAGTACGATTTGGCTTTGCATACAGCCGCCGAGCGCGTGGATTCTACTAAACTATATGCCCAAATGATGCACAATATCAGCGGTATCCCGATGACGAAAGGCACTTATCCGCAGGCGAGTTTCGGGCATATTATGAGTTTGACCGACCCATATGACGTGGGCTACTATGTGTATGCGTGGTCTTTGGTGATTGCGCAGGATATCTTTTCTCGCTTTGAGGAGGAGGGGCTGTTTAATGCGGAATTAGGAGCCAAATTGCGTAAGTACATCTATACCCCCGGTACGGTGTATGACGAAAACGAAATGGTGGAGAAATTCCTGGGCCGCCCATATAACGACAAGGCGTTTTTAAAAAGTTTGGGAATTAAATAAAAAAATCCGCGCTTTTATAGAGCGCGGATTTTTTATATGTAAAACTACCGTTGTACCCAGTTGTTAAGCGCAAACCAAGACAAAAGCGATATGCCTAGCAGTACCGCAAGCAGCATAATAATCCATACTCCGCGAAAGCCGCTGCCTTCCTTTTGGCCGGCCGCTTCACGCGGGGAGCAGAGTGCTTTTAGCATTGCTTCGGCGCGCAATTCGGCTTCGTCCTGCGGTTTGGGCGATAAAGTGGCAGTGGATGCCGGGTCGGTTTTTTCCAATTTAATAAGAGCGTTTTCCAGTTCGTGCAAAATCTGCATAGCACGGAAACGGAAAGATTGGTAATCTTCTACCGAAATGCAGGTGTTTTCGTGATAAACGAGTGCATTGTCGTTGAGTTCCAAATACATATTTCCGCGCGTTTTTAATAGACCGATTAAAAAGGGAGTTAATACAAGCCCCGCCGCCGGGGTGGGCGCGTGTACGCGGTAGCGGCTGTCCACCGCCGGGATATTCGTCTTCATTAACGCATATTGCGACGGTGCAAACAGCGAGTCTATCGGTGCTATTTTAAGCGCGGGAAACTGCCTCTTTTTCAGTTCAGCCGTAAAGAGCGTTAATTTGAGGGGCTTTGTTTTGGGATTGTCGTCCGTGTAAATATTATCGTCGGCTACGCGCATAAAGGCCAAATTGTCCGACCAGGTGCAGACGTTTTGGTATTGATGAAAAAATAACGTAAAAAATTCCAGCCGCCCCGCTGTCAGTTCGGTGGTTACAGTGTCTTTTTCTTTATCAAAGCGGCAGCCGTTCAGGCGCGCCATTTGCGCCAAACGGGCGGTGCGGGTGCGCGTAGTGGCCCATAAGCCCACACCCGCGCCAAGCATAATAAGAATAATCGCAATCGTCATATTCATATCATACCAAAAAACAAAAGAAAAACTCCCCGCGTTTTTACAAGCGGGGAGTTTTTAAAGCATGTTGCTTATTTAATTTCTTGGGCGGGTTTTTTGCTGGTTAAAATGGCCCAGCCTAATACCGCCAAGAGTACAATTACTACCACCCAGCCGATTTTGCCCAAGGGGGTAAAATCGTTGTGATAATTGACGATAATCGGCGCTACGATAACAGCCACCATATTTACCACCTTAATTAAGGGGTTGACTGCCGGACCTGCCGTATCTTTGAGCGGGTCGCCCACCGTATCGCCCACCACGCTGGCTTTGTGGCGTTCGGAACCTTTACCTGTGTTGGCGGTTAAGTCCGTAGGCTCGTCCTCTACTACCTTTTTGGCATTATCCCACGCACCGCCCGCGTTGGACATAAATACGGCAAGCAACTGGCCGGAAACAATAATGCCGGCTAAAAATCCGCCTAAGGCTTCCACCCCAAACGCAAGACCCACCACCACCGGGGAGACAATTCCCAACAGGGCCAAAATAATTAATTCTTTTTGCGCTGCAACGGTGGAAATACTTACGGCGCGGGTGTAGTCCGGCTGGGTTTTCCCTTCCAGTACCCCGCCTTTAAACTGTCTGCGGACTTCCTGCACGATAAGCGCGGCCGCACGGCTGACGGCGTTAATAGCAAAGGACGAAAACAGCCACGGCAACGCTCCGCCGATCAGCATCCCGACAAACACAACCGGGTTGGAAACCACAATGCCTACTTGGGACAAAAGTGTAAGCATTTTGCTTTCGCCTGCGGCGGCCCAAGCATCATTTAGTAAGCGCTGTACGTTGCTCACGTCCACCATATACGAGGCAAACAACGATACCGCCGCAATTACGGCTGAACCGATAGCCACCCCTTTGGTAATAGCCTTGGTAGTGTTTCCCACACCGTCCAGGTCCGCCATAATCTGCCGGGCCTTTTTTGTTTCGTTATCCTCTTGTCCGTGCCAACTCATTTCGCCAATGCCGTTGGCATTGTCGGCAATCGGGCCGAAGGAGTCCATCGCCACGTTGTTGCCGGTGAGGGTCAGCATCCCGATACCCGTCATCGCTACCCCGTAGAGGATAAAGTTAAACTTTTCCGCCGGAGTCAGACCGTCAATAGTACCGAAGATAAAGACGGAACAAAAGATAGACGCCGCAATTACCAGGGTGGTCCATACGGCCGATTCAAAGCCTACCGCAATACCGGACAAAATCGTAGTGGCGGAGCCGGTGGCGGTAGATTTTTTGATTTCCTGTACAGGTTTATTTTCCGTACCTGTAAAATATTCGGTTAAACGGTCAATGCCGATAGCCAAAATAATGCCGATGGTAGTGGCGGCAAACGGTCTCCACCAGCCGCCGGGGACTTGGTCCATATAGTAATAGGCCAATACCCCGAAGATGACTACGGAAATAGCGGCAGAAATGCTATACCCTTTAAAAATAGCCTTCATAGCATTTCCGGCGGAGCGTTTGGAATCTTTTACCGCATAAGTGCCGATAATGGAACACAAAACGCCGATACCGCGCACCAAAAGGGGATAAACAATCCACTCGTGATGGCCCGTAATTCTCCATAAGCCAATCCCCAAGATAAGCCCGGAAACAATGGTAACTTCGTAAGATTCAAAAATATCGGCGGCCATACCGGCGCAGTCGCCCACGTTGTCGCCTACCAAATCGGCTACCACGGCGGGGTTGCGCGGGTCATCTTCCGGAATTCCGGCCTCCACTTTGCCGACCAGGTCTGCTCCCACATCAGCGGCTTTTGTGTAAATACCGCCGCCTACACGCATAAATAAGGCAAGTAACGTGCCGCCAAAACCAAAACCTAACAGCGCGTCCGGCGCGGCAATGCCGAAAATAATAAAAATAAGCGTTCCGCCCAAAAGGCCGAGCCCGTCTGTCAGCATCCCTGTAACGGTTCCGGCACGATAGGCAATGCGCAACGCATCACCAAAACTGCGTTTGGAAGCCGCCGCTACGCGGACATTGGCATCCACGGCGATACGCATACCCAACTGGCCCACCAAAAGCGAAAAGACCGCCCCTAATATAAACGCCCCCGCACGGCCAAAAGCGGCAATGAGTTTAACTTTTTCAGGAGATAAACCCGCAAAGCGCTCCATAGAATCTTGTGATACGGGCACAATATAGACGGATAAAAACAGGCAGACCGTCAGTAACCCAATCAACGGCAAAATGGTTTTGAGTTGTCGTTTCAGGTAGGCGTTGGCACCCTCCTTAATGGCGCCCCAAACTTTTAACATTTCCGGGGTGCCGGCATCTTCGCTGATAACCTGCTTGCGCAAAAATAAGGCATACAAAAGGCCCAACACCGCAATAAACAGTACGCCGAACAGCGCGTATTGTTCAAAGGTGCGTAGGGCCGATATTCCATACCACATAGCATATCTCCTTTTGAACGGAAGTGAAACTTCTCCTATATTATAATAAATAATCTGGTAAATATCGCTTTTCCCCGGCACATAGGTCTTTTGGCCCAGACAAAAGAGTACCCAAAGCCCCTTGATATGAAGTAGTTTGTTTTCTATACTATACGTTATGAAGAGTATCAAAAGGTTTTTTATATTCGTTTGCACCTTGGGGTTGCTGGGCGTTTCTGCGCAGGCACAGCGGCTCTCGTCTCCTTTTTACACACAGTTAAAACAAAAAATGGCGGGTTCCGTTTTTGCACAAAAGAACCCCGGCTTAAACCGCTTGGCGTGGATGCGATACTATCCGGTGTCAACCCAGGTGTTTGACGAGGTGGGCACTTGGGAGCGGATGACGTATTGGTTTGATTCGTCTGACATCATTTCCGCAATGGCGGGGTATTTGTACCAAATGTATATTTCGGCCTCCGTGTACGGAGCCGCACAGGCCCCGGCGCGCTTGAACGCAAACTATTTTGGCGCGTTGGATGCGTTTGAGCATATGCGCGACCGTTTTAATGTGCAGGATAGTTTAGATTTTTATCGCAGTCATAAAAAGGAAATCAAAGCCCGTTTGGCTGATTATTTCCGTCAGGCACATTTGCCCAAATACAAGGTGGATGATTTGAAAAATGATTATGTGGAAACGGCTTTTTTAAATACCTTGAAAAACTCCGCCGGGAAAAACGGACGTGCGGGTTTTGTTTTGGCCCGGGCCAAATGGACGGCCTCTGTTCCCGGGACGGAAAAGAATTTTTTTAAAAAATATATGCAGGCGTCCTTGCAAGAGTTGAGCCGTCAGGTGGTGCTGTATGAGGAAAACGCGCCCAGTTTGGATGTTTTGGATAAAACTGCCGGACGCTATAATTCCAGTTCCAAACAATACTTGTATCGTCCCGCTACGGACGAGTGTGCCGCTTGCACATATGATTCGTGCCGCAAAATTTGCCGCGCCGTAGTCGGCCGGAAAAACACACGGAGTACAAGCACCTTGCGTTTGTATGAAATTACAATGCGTTCGCAAAAAGGGGAATACCTGGTATCGGCGGACGGAAAAAATAATTTTGTTTCGCCGGACGGCCAAAAATATCCCAAATGGCAATATCACGCCGCCGCGTTGGCGGTAATCCGGCGCGGAGGACAGTTTGTGCCTGTGGTAATAGATAAATTTTTGTTTACAGAACCGGTGGAATTTTCTACTTGGCTGAAAAAGTTTGATTCTAAAACAACGGTAATGTATTTGAAGCCCTTTCGGCTGCGGGAAGCGGACGAAAAACGTCTTGTCCGTCCGGACAGCAGAAAAGGGAAAAATATTGTGAAAAACGGCAGGACTTATACACCGTATCCCATAGGAAACTGATTTAAAAAGCCCCGCTTAGTAGCGGGGCTTTTTATCGGAAGAGGTTTTTATCCGGCGCAACAGCCGCAATCGTTTCCTGTGGTGTCTTTGATATCCAGGCCGATATCTTCCAAGTCTTGTTCGTGTTCCACTTCGTCTTCTAAAATTTCGCGGAGTAAGTGGAAGGTAATCGGGTCCTTGCCTTTTACCATATCTAACAATTTATTATAAACTTCTATGGCGCATCTTTCACCTTGAAGATTTTGCGCTAACAGAATTTTGGACTCGCTGTTTTTGGGTACTAAATAGCCGCAAGTGCTTTCTTTGTACCAATCTTGCGGTGATAAAGCGGGTGTTCCGCCCAGTTCTATAATGCGTTTGGACAGTTTTTTAGCGTGATCCAATTCTTCGGCGGCGTGTTCCTCCATTTCCTCTATCAGTTTGGGTGCGAGCACCCCCGTAGCCACTTGGGCACCTACCCAATATTGGTAATACGCCAGCCACTCATCGCAATAAGCCTTGTTTAAAGCGGTTACTAACGCTTGAACATCCAACCCTGCTCGTTGTACAATTTCTCTTCCTTTCATTCCCATATTTTTACCCCCTGTTTAATTATTGCCGGATGCGGCAAAGCCGCTCCTTACTGCCAGTATAGCAGTTAGCGCATCTTTTTACTTGGGGTAAAAAAGGTTAGTTAAAAGGCCCCGCCGATAACAAATCCGACCAAGTCCCCGCCGTCTTGCAGATTGTGGGTATAATTAATACCCAGCGGGAGTGGAAAACGCCATAATTTATAAGAAAGTGTTGCTCCGGCGCCGCTGTGGGCGCGGTATTTCCCGCCCGCATATACATAGGCATTTTCGTAAAACGGAGCCAAGGACAAAAGACCCGTATGATTTCGTAACAGATAATAAACAAACGAGGCCCCGATACCGGCCCCTCTTTCGCCGCGGATTTGGCGGTCGTAACGGCCGAAGGTAAGTAAATCGGCCGATAAAATTTCGTCGCTGAAAGAAGCCTTAAACGCGTGCTGCGCCTTGCCCTGCACAATAAACATATGGCGGTTTTTAAGTTCCAGTACCCACGCAGCATTTAGACCCAGTTTTGCAAGGGTATAATCACTTCCCGTCCAATTTCCGCCGCCAGTATAATAGATACCGGTGGCATATCCTTGGCGGACACGGGGTAAATTGCGCAGACTTTTTTCCTTATCCGTCAGCCCGTAGCCCGAAAGTGCGCCCATATTAGTACCTTGGCGGATATCGTCCGTCAGGTGAAGGCCCAAGGTAATTTGATTATGGTTACCGTTATCAAACCCCGGAGAGGAATAAGCATAGCGGACATATTCCGGGCGGATAAACGCGCGGACGGTGCGGGAAAAACGGTGTGAATAGGTAACGGAAAATTGTTCTTTTTTGGAGTGGACTTGCGCCTTTAAGTCGCTTGTGTATTCATCTTCGTCGTCGGTGGTGGAGAATACGCCAAACATATTGGAGCGGTATCCGCTGTAAAAACGTTGGTCAAAATTCAGTTTGGTGTAAGATACAGACAGATGTTCATCCCCTTGGGTGATTCCGGCGCTGGCGGTGATGCCGTCTTGGCTGCCGCCCCCAAACAGGAAGGTGCTTTCACCCTGTTTAAACAAGTTTCCTCCCGCCAAAGAAACACCTGCCGCGCTTTTGGCACCGCCGGCCGCAAAGGCGAGGGGGAAAATATAACTGCCGTCTTGGGCATTAATGGTAATATCTACTTTGTCTCCCTGCGGGGTGGCGGTAAAATCCAACTTTTTAAATACGCGCAACCGGTGCAAATCATCTTGGGCTTTTTCATAGATTTCCGGCGAAAATGTATCTCCTGGTTTTAGCAAGAATAATTTTTTAAGGGTTTCGGGCCGCATGCGCGCAGAGGAAACAGACACTTCGCCCACTTCTTGGGCAAAGGCGGAAAGGGAAAAACAAATCAGCAAAAGAGATAAAAAAATCTTCATATATAAAATTATATCTTTTATACTTACCGGTAGGTAATTTATTGCTTAAAGCATATTTGCTATAATAACCAACAAAGATATAGGAGGGATTATGCCCAGGCGCGATAAAGTAAATTATTATTTAGATTTAGCCGATGTGGTTTCCCAGCGGGGCACTTGTCTGCGCCGCCGCTATGGGGCGGTTATCGTCAAAAATGACGAAGTAATTTCTACCGGATATGTGGGGGCACCTCGCGGACGGAAGAATTGCACAGATTTGGGATATTGTATCCGCCAACAGTTAAATATTCCGCGCGGGGAACGTTACGAACTGTGCCGTAGTGTACACGCCGAGGCCAATGCCATTATCAGTGCCCCGCGTGATAAAATGCTGGGATCAACCCTCTATTTAGCCGGGCGTGAAGCCGATACCGGAGAATATATTAAAAATTCGTCCAGTTGTTCTATGTGCAAACGTATGGTGATTAACGCGGGGATAGAGAAAGTGGTTATCCGAGATACGGAAAATGATTACCGCGTAATTAATGTGCAGGACTGGGTGGAGAACGACGAATCTTTGAGTGGCACAAGGGGATATTAATTGGGCTGGTTGTGCTGGCAAAAAGCAAAAAAAGTTTCTATCCCTCTATAAAAAAGGCTTGGACGGATATTTGGCTCCCCCGCTTTATGCGGCAAAAATATTTATCCGTTTAAGCCTTGTTTATGGATAAATGCCGGATTTTCCTTATATCCAAACAAACTGAAATGAATGCGCCGTTTTTATATAAAGTGGCGCACAAAAAAATCCCCGTCGGGAGATGACCCGAACGGGGATTTTTGTAAGATAAACAAAACTAAAATACGGAGTCGACGAGATTCGAACTCGCGGTCTCTGCCTTGACAGGGCAGCGTGTTAACCAGGCTACACCACGACTCCTTTACCTGCTACATATATATTTTAACTAATTCTGCGGTTTACGTCAACACTTTTTAAAAAATTTTATTTGTATAGGGAAATTAATCAAATTTCCCCCACAAAATTTGTTCTAATTCCAATTCCACTCCGTGTTTTTCCTTTACTTTTTGGCGAACTTGGTCCATCAAAGATTTAATATCTTCCGGAGTTGCGTGGTTGAAATTGACAATAAACCCGGCGTGTTTTTCGGACACTTTTGCCCCGCCGACCGCCAACCCGCGCAGTCCCGCTTCATCAATCAGGCGCGACGCATAATCTCCTTCCGGGCGTTTAAACACACTTCCGGCGGAGGGATATTCAAGCGGCTGTTTTTCTATCCGCTTGTGTTGAATCGTGTGGCGGGTTTCTAGCAGTTGTGTAAATTCGCCTGGGGCCAGTTTAAAGGCGGCAGACAAAATAATACAGTTTGAAATGCCCTCCACGCGGCGATAGCCGAATTTTAGTTCCTCTTTCAACAGTGTTCCCGGGCGGCCTTCCAAATCTATTACGTCAAAATATTCCAAACAATCAAAAGTTTCTTGTCCAAACGCACCCGCGTTCATATATACTGCGCCGCCCACGCTGCCCGGTATGCCGGATAATTTTTCCATACCGGCAAGACCTGCCTTGCAGGCCAGTTCACATACTTTGTCTAGTGCGGCTCCGGCTTCGGCGCGGATGTGGTCTCCCTCTACGCGGATATTGTTCATTTTTTTGGTAGAGCAGACAATGCCGCCCAAGCCTTTTCCGCTTACCAAAATATTGGAACCAAAACCGATAAGGCGCAGGGGGATATTGGCAGTGCGGGCCAATTTTAAAACGAAACTCCATTCCTCGTGCGTTTGGGGATAAACATACACCTCTGCCGGGCCGCCCGCACGGTAGGTGGTGTGATTGGACATCGGCTCGTTAAAGAGGCAGTTCTCGCCAAAGAAAGTTTTTAATTCTTGTTTGTAATCCATAAAAGGTTAAAAGTTCAGCCCGATGCCGCCTTGTAAGGCGTGGTTGTCAGCCGTGTAAGTGTAAGCGCCAAACATATAGACAAACGGGAACGGTTTTACGTTTACGCCTGCCGTATAGCGTACGGCTCCGTCCTTGGTGGAGCGTTCTGCACCCAGGTTTTTGGTTTTCAGTTCGCCATAGTCGTAACCCACGCCCACATACGGGGTAAAGAACAACACGTTCATAGAGGCCACGGCGGAGGCAGAGTAATGGTCGGTGGTGTACCAATCAGTCTTGCCGCGGTCATAAAAACCAGCCAAGGACAAGTGAATCGTATCAAATAAATTGTAATGATATTTTAATCCGCCGCCCAAAGATTGAAAACCGTTCATATCCGTACCGCGCACCACTACCCCCAAATCCAGCACCGGAATTTTGGTTTCGGCAGTAATAAAACCGGCATACAGGTAATCGTCAGTAGTAATATTGTTCTTGTCGGAGGGTTTTACGGCACTTAATGTTGCCCCGATATCAAACCCCGGGAACGTAGTGCCTTTACCGGTGTGAAAATCGGCCACGCCAATCATAGCGTTAATGTCCTTATTATAGGCAGATAAGTCGGAAGCCGCGGAATAATGCGCGCGGAAATCGTCTGCGATATTGGTGGCGGAAGCGTAGCCTGCCAAGGTGAAGAAAGCGAACAAAAGGGTGAAGAGTTTTTTCATAGTTTTCTCCGTTGCGAAATTTCAAGATATATAATATGATAGAAAATGACGGGGGGATGTGCAACCCGTCCGGCGGGTACGGAGTAGAAGCCGTCCGCCCAGGAGTGAATTATGGTAAGCGAATTAGCCGGAACTCTGACAAAAGAAAGAATTGACGTAAACGCATTAAGAGAACAATTTTTTAACCCGCAAGGTACACCTGTGCCTGTGAAATTCGGCACCTCCGGCCACCGGGGCAGTTTGGGGACGGGTTTTTGTGCATTGCACGCCCGCGCGATTGCGCAGGCGGTAGCGCGGATTCATCAGGAGCAGCATATTGAAGGGCCTATTTTGGTAGGGGGGGATACGCGTTTAATGTCGCGTGATACGGCCAATTTGTGCGCGGAGGTGTTAGCCGGAAACGGACTAACCGTTATTTTGCCCGATATGCCTTTACCCACGCCGGTTTTTTCATTTGAAATTATTAGCGGACGTGCGAGTGCCTCGTTAAACGGTACCGCCAGCCACAATCCGCCGCAAGATATGGGCCTTAAATACAACCCGTCCAACGGCGGGCCGGCGGATGCTGCGGTAACGGGTCAAATTGAAAAGTATGCCAATTATTATATGGCTCATCAGGAAGAAATAAAAACCTTGCCGTTGGCGCAGGCGCGTGAAAAAGGGCTTGTGCGCGAGGCAGATTTGGTTACCCCTTATGTTACTGCCTTGTCTAAATTTATTGATTTTAAAAAGATTGCCGCTTCCCCGCTTAAATTTGCTATACATCCATTGGGCGGAAGCAGTTTGGCTTTTTACGAAGCCATTAAGAAAACCTACCATTTGGATAATATGGAAATTGTCAGCAAGGTACAGGACCCGACTTTCTACTTTATCCCGATTGACCACGATGGTAAAATCCGTATGGACCCGTCGTCTAAATATCCTATGTCGCCGCTTATCAAATTGGTGGAAGACGGCACTTACGATTTTGCCGGCGCCAGCGACCCGGACGCGGACCGTTTCGGTTGCGCGACCAAAAAGGGCGGTTTGATTCCGCCGAACCACGCCTTGTGCGTAATGGCAGATTATTTATACCGCCACCAAAAGGTGCGCGAAGCCTGTTCCATTGGTAGAACCTTGGGTACAACGTCGTTGTTGGACCGGATTGCGGCAGGGTATGGGCTAAAATTGGATGAAGTAAATGTCGGTTTTAAATATTTTGTGGAGGGCATTGTAAAGCGCAAATATGTATTGGCCGGCGAAGAAAGCGCGGGAATGTCCGTCAGCGGTTGGACCCCGGAAAAGGACGGTATTTTGGCGGTATGTCTGTTAATGGAAATTACCGCCGTAGAAGGCGATATCGCTGCGCTGTATGACGGGCTGACCGCCAAGTATGGCACTCCCTATTATACGCGTGTGGATATCCCGACAGATGAGGCCACCAAAAAGCGTGTAAAGGGCTTAAAATCGGCCGATTTTGATACGCTCCAACAAGTGGCGGGCGAACGGGTAACCCGCGTGCGTGATACGGACGGCATTAAAATTTATTTGCAGTCCTCGTGGTTGTTGGTGCGCCCTTCCGGCACGGAAAATATTTTAAAAATCTATGCCGAAACCTTTATCAGCCAGAAACACTTGGACGAACTCATCAGACAAGCCCAACGGCTGTTGGCTTAAAAAGGAAAATATTTATAGGGAGCGGTCTTGGTAGCCCGCTCCTTTTGTTTGGGTAAAATAGCAATATGATGAATTTTTTATATGTCGGTTTGGGCGACTTTGCCGGGGCTTCTTTGCGTTACGGTGTTACAGTGTTGGCCGCTGCGTTATCGTGGCGCGGGCATTGGGCTACACTCACCGTAAATGTGTTGGGGAGTTTGGCGATAGGGTTTTTGGCTCCGTATTTTGAATCTGCCACCCACCCCGGGCGGTTGTTTTTGATAGTAGGTGTATTGGGCGGGTTTACGACATTCTCCTCTTTTTCTTTGGATACGCTTACGCTGTACCACAACCGGGAATTTGTTTGGGCTGGGCTTAATGTGCTGTTAAACGTGCTGGTTTGTTTGGCGGCGGTGTGGGGCGGCTGTAAGTTGCACCAAATGTTATAGAGGTAATTTTTCTTATGAAAAAAAGGCCCGCGCCCGTTAAGAGCCGGGCCTTTGTAGTTGTTTCCAAATCAAGCGCCGCGGCGGTCCATTACATAAAAACTGCCGTTTTCGTGCTTTTTAGCCAAGCATTTAAGTTCACTGCCGATATTGCTGACCATTGCAAACGAGGTAAGCGGTTTTTTGGTGTTATGCACAATGCCGATACCGATAGAAAGGAAATTAAACTTTTCCGTTTCGCCTTTGCGGTTGGTGGAAATCATATATCCGTTGGTGCGGTCCTCTTCGTTGTAGAAAGAGGGAGCAACGGCATCTGTTTTGGACGTAATTTCTTGGGCAATTGTGTCCGCCTTATCAAAGGAGCAAACGACAATAAAATCGTCTCCGCCTATATGCCCTACAAAAGAGGCCGGGTCCTGCATTGCGGCAGATACAATAATTTGGGACTCGGTTTTTAACACACGGTCGCCTGCTTCAAAGCCGTATTTATCGTTAAAGGACTTAAAGTTGTTTAAATCGCAGTACAGAACGGCAAAAGTCCGCCCGGAGGAAATTTCCTGTTCCACGCGGGCTTGGATAGAAGGGTTCCCCGGCAGGCGCGTAAGCGGATTGCAATCCATTTTTTGCTTATTGCGTTTTAATAACAGTTTTACGCGCGCGACAATTTCGTCCTCGTCGGCAGGTTTAGTTAGATAATCGTCAATATCCAAGCCCAATCCTTCCAATTTGGTGGACTTGTCCGACACCGCGGTAAAAATAATAATCGGCGTGTGCAAATATCCCGTGCGGCTGCGGACCTCGCGGACTACGTCAAAGCCCGTTTTGTGGGGCATTTCGTAATCTAAAATCAACAAATCAGGGTTTTCTTTATAGGTTTTATCAATGGCTTCCTGGCCGTCTTCGGCTTCTATTACAGTAAACCCGGCATTGGTTAAAATTTCCGAAACTAAAAAGCGGATAGCGTGAGAATCGTCCGCCAGTAAAATTTTTGCATTGTGTTCCATAGGGATATTTAATTAAATATTCCTGTCCTGTGCAATAGCCCTTTTTCGTATAATAAATATATGACCTATGCCATTTTATTTATCGGTTTGCTCCTTGTATTGGGGCATATCTTTTCTTCTTTGTTTGAAAAAACGCGCCTGCCGGACGTGTTACCCCTGATGGTGTTGGGGATGCTGATGGGGCCGGTGCTCCATTTAGTTGACCCGCAGTCTTTCGGCCAAGCCGGCGAGATTTTTACCACATTGGCCCTGATTGTGGTGTTGTTTAAAAGCGGACTGGAATTTAGGATTTTGTCCTTGCGCGGAGCCGTAGGGCAGGGGCTTTTATTAACTACGGTTTGCTTTGCGTTGGTAACTTTGGTGATTGCGTTTCTGGCGCAGGAACTTTTAAAAGTGCCGCAAATCTATGCGCTGATTATCGGCGTGATTGTGGCGGATAACTCTACGGCTATTATTTCGCCCTTGCTTGCTAAATTGCAGGTTTCCAAAACTTCCAAAACCATTTTGTTTTTGGAGGCCAATTTAACAGGGGTTTACTCCATTGTGCTGGCGATTGCGCTTTTGTCGGCGGCCTCGCACGGGGAAACATTAACTGCGGCTATCTTGGTGTCCGATGTTATCAAATCTTTTGCTATCGGTATTGTTTTTGCGTTGGCAGCCGGAGTGTTTTGGATGAGTATTTTAAACCGCGTGCGCCGATTGGAAAATGCCATTTCGCTTACCTTTGCGTTTGTGCTGTTGGTGTACAGCGTCAGCGGCATTATCGGCGGGGACGGGGCGATTGCTACGCTCGCATTTGGCGTGGTGGCGGGGAATATGCGGCTTATCAAACGGTTGCGCCTGCCGCGGTTAGATTTCCGTAATTTGCTTACCTTAAATAACGGGGAAAAGGTGTTTTTTGAGGAAGTAGAGTTTATCTTTAAAACGCTTTTCTTTGTATATATGGGTATTTGTATGAGAATCGGACGGTTAGATTTGGTGGCTATTGGTTTTATATTAACGGCAGCCAAATTTATCTTCCGCGCTCCGGTGGTAAATTATTGTTTGTCAAAAGACTTATCCCGCGAGGATTGTTCCGCTGTTTTGGCTATGTGCCCCAACGGGCTTGTCAGCGCGGTGTTGGCGGCTATGATAGCCTCCCAACTGCCGGACGGTTCCGTGGTGCAAGACGTAATTTATGCGGTCATCTTTTTTAGCGTAATCGGGTCCAACCTGATGTCCTTCCGTATAGAGAAAGGCGGGCTTAAATGGCTTAGTGATTCCTTCTTTCGCCGGCACACAGGCCCGCAGGCGCTCCCGCCGGAAAGCAAATAAGAGTTTAAATGCCCCGTAACAGGGGCATTTTTACAAGGGTTTGTAAATAAAGGAAAGCAAATTTTGCCTAATGTGGTCGCGCCGCCACGAAAAGAAATTTTCCTTATCACAACAAGTGCAACGGTTAGGCGCGTGGATATTTTCGGGCACTAGTCCGGCCTGTTCCAGTTGCAAGCGTATTTCGGCATTTAAATCTACAAAAATCTTACCGTCCTGGTGAAGTACGCTTTGGGCTGAAAATTGGCAGGAGGTGTCCGTCTGTACTTCAAAACAGCACTTTTGGATATGCGGCCCCAAAAAGGCGAAAAGCGGATTTTTTATCCCGGCTTGTTTTAAGGCCAAAGCGGTTTTGTAGGGCAACTTTTTAGCAACCCCGCGCCACCCGCAATGGGCGAGCGCAAAAGAGGAGGCTGTATTGTCCCATAAAAATAGAGGTACGCAATCTGCGGTTAAAACAGCCGCTCCCCACCCCGGGCAGTTAGTAAATACCCACGCATCAGCCTCTTGGAGCGGTTTTTGGGCAAAAGTCCGGGCTTCGTCAGGCGAGGAAATAAAAATAATTTTATCGCTGTGCGTTTGGTGAAAATGCAAAATTTTTTCCGGCGGGATATCCAACTCCTGATAAATGGGCGTTTGGAGGGCAGTTTCGCGCATATTGCCTGTCTGGCGCGAAAGTGTCCCGCCAATTAAACCTGCTGCCAGCATTTGGTTATCTGCGTAAATTTTCATAAAAGTTTTTTTAAATGCACCGTGGATATTTTATCCGCCAGTAAAATTTGCGCCAGCCTTTTAAAGCGTTGCGGGGCATCACTGGCATAAACGGTTATGCGTCCTTTTCCTGAGGTTTGCGCTAAATGGTGCTTGCGTAGGAAAACTTGCGCGGCTTCGGCCAAGGTGTCGGCGGAGTCCACCAAATTGACTTGTGCGCCTAAAATGCGGGCTAATACTTCTTTTAGTACCGGATAATGGGTGCAGCCCAAAATAACGGTGTCGGCTCTGCTCTGTTGTATAGGAAGCAAATATTCGCGCGCAATCAGTTCGGCGGCGGGCTTGTTCGTCCAGTTTTCTTCCACGAGTGGCACAAACAGCGGGCAAGCCTGCTGAATAATATGGGCGTTGGGGAGTTTTTTTAAAAGTGCCTTGGGATAAGCCTTGCTGTTTACGGTGCCCTCTGTGCCTAGTACGGCAATATGTCCGTTTTTAGTAACGCTGACCGCCTTGGTGGCGCCGGGTTCTATTACACCCATAACAGGTACGGCAAGTTTCTTTTTCAGTTCGTCTAATGCTTGGGCCGAGGCGGTATTGCAGGCCACCACAATCAGTTTGACGTTTTGCTCCTGTAAAAAGCGGCCTATGGCCAGGGATAGGCGCGTTACGGCTTCTTTGGATTTGGAACCGTACGGCACATTGGCGGTATCGCCGAAATAAATTAAATTTTCGTGCGGCAAGGTGCGGCGCAGTGCATTTAAAATTGTCAGCCCGCCCAGCCCGGAATCAAACACGCCAATCGCTTTTTTTGTCATATGCTTATTATAGTAATTATATATCGGTTGGAACAAAGGCCTTTCTTTGTGCTAGAATATCCTTATGCTGAAAAAGGCGTTGTTTTTATTAATGGTTGCGCTGTGCTTGTCCACAAGCGCGTTTGCCGCGCCCAAAAACCAAAGTGCTCCGCTTTTGGTGGGGGGAAATTTCTCGTCGCACGCAACGCCGGCCCCCAATGCGGCTGTTTTCAATCAGGCTGCCCGCAATGCCGAAATTGCCCGCTTAAACGATTTGCTCCGCCAACAAAAATTCCAAGAGGCTATCAAGCGCGTAAATGATTTAACCGCTAAAAATTTTGTAGATAACCGCTTCCATTTGATTTTGGCGATTGCGTATGATGGCCTGACAAAATATGATGATGTTATTTATACGGCCGGACAGGCGATTGCCGTAGCCCCGCAGGACTCGCGCGCCTATATCTTGCGTGCGGGGGCCTATTTGCAACAGCAAAATTATGAGCGCGCACGGTTAGATGCGGATATGGCCTTAAAACTGAATCCCGCCTCCCGTCTGGCGCAAAAATTACAACTGGAATTAAACGAAAAAACAGCCTCTAAAACAGCCAATGATGTAACCACGCCAACAGCGGCCAAAAAGCCCGCACCGCGTTGGGTAACGCTGTACTTTTTAGCGGTGTTTGTGGCGGTATTGCTGTTTGTATATTGGCGTTATGAAGATGTCTTCCGCCAGCCGAAAAATGCTTTCAGTCGCCGCGAAGTGGATGTAAAAGAACAGTACGATTTTATCCGCCAAATCGGCGAAGGCGGTATGGGTAAAGTTTACGAGGCTTATGATAAAGTTTTAAAGCGCAAGGTGGCTATCAAACGCGTGCGCCCGGAATTGGTGCGCAGTTCTTATGTGCGCGAGCAATTTTTGTCCGAAGCGCGTATGGTGGCCTTGCTGCGCCACCCGTGCATTGTGGAAATTTATACGGTTATTGAGTCCGAAAGTGCGCTCTACCTGGTGTTTGAATATGTGGACGGGCAAACCTTGGAAACCCGTTTGGATATTGACGGACGTTTGCCCTTTTCCAAGGCTAAAAAGATTTTTGAATATGTCTGCCGCGGCTTGCACTATGCGCACTCGCAGGATATTATCCATTGCGATTTGAAGCCCGGTAACATTATGATTTTTGATGACGACAAAGCCAAAGTGATGGATTTTGGCGTTGCCAAAAAGTCCGTGGACCACGAAACGGGCGCCCGCACCGTGGCCGGAACGCCTGCTTATATGGCGCCGGAACAGCAGAAAGGCTTTATGCGCAAGCAGAGTGATGTGTATTCCTTGGCTTTGTGTTTGTATGAAGCCTTGGTGGGGCAAGTGCCGTGGACGGTAAAGGGTTTTGATATCGCCAATAAAAAAATTGTGCCGGTTTCCAAACTGGCGCCGGATATTCCCCCGGCTGTGGACCAACTGTTGGAAGATGCGCTGAAAGAGGACCCCAAACAGCGTATTCAGTCTATTGACGAGTTTTGGAGCCGATTGGAAGCCATTGAGCCGTTGCCCGAAGACCCCGAACGGACGCACTATTAAAATTGTTTTTTGTGCCAAATAAAAAGCCCCGGAGATTTGCCCCGGGGCTTTTCTCTGGCGAATAAAACTATTTCAGCACTTTTTGGGCGGCTATAAAAATATCTTCTAGTGCGCGGAAAATGGACTTTTCGCCAAAGTGCGGTTCCCATTTGTAGCGGGCTAGTACGTCGCTCACGGCAAAGGCCGCCGCGCCCTGTGCCTTGCGTTTGGCGCAAATGGCATAAAAGGCAGCCGTTTCCATTTCCACCGTTAAAACGGATTCTTTTTGATAGTGTTTTACCTCGGCTTTGGTTTCGCGGAAGATTGCGTCTGTTGTCCAGTTTCGCCCGGTATGAAAATTTTTACCGTCTGCTTCCAACTGCTTTGAAAGTTTGCTAAAAAGCGTCTTGGAGGGTTTGGCGGTCTCTTTATTGGTGTAACAGGGAGAAGTGCCGTCATCACACAAGGCTTCGCTTGCAAGCACAATGTCGGCCGGCTCTACTTCTTCTTGCAACGAGCCGGCAAGCCCGATAAACACAAATTCCTTTACGCCTAAGGCAATTAACACCTCTAAGGCCATTGCCATACCCGGCGCGCCGGAACCGAAATTGGTTACATAGCACAAATTTTGTCCTTCCAAAACGTAAATGTCTGCCTCGCAATTATATTTTTTATACTTGGCATGGCTTTCTACATAGCGAGTTAAGGAGGAAATAGGGCATAAAACAGCCTTGCCCGGCAGTTTCAGCCCGGCGGCAACGTGGTTTACATAACCGGCGGGGGTGGAGATTTCTTTTAGTGCGGCTTTTTTATTTTTTGGAAATAAGATAGTCATATTTTTGTAAAATTTTAGAGTTGTGCGCTTGCACACATATATACTATACAAAAAAGAGAGTATTTGTTTATGGAAAGTTTTACGCAGGGAATTGTCCGTTTAAACGCGTTCTTATGGGGTGCGCCGATGCTCGCCTTGATTGTGGGCATTAGTTTGTATTTTACCTGTAAATTGCACTTTATCCAAAAACATTTATTTAGCGCGATTTCTCTTTCTATCAAAAAAAGCCGCTCAGCGGGTGTTATCAGCAGTTTCGGGGCATTGGTGGTGGCCTTGGCCGCTATGGTGGGAACAGGCAACATTGTGGGCGTCAGCGCGGCGGTATCCACAGGCGGGCCGGGGGCACTCTTTTGGATGATGCTTTCCGCCTTTTTGGCGATGGCGACTAAGTATGCCGAATCGGTTCTGTCCGTTAAATACCGCGAAACAAACGAAGCGGGTGAATATGTCGGCGGCCCGATGTATGTGCTGAAAAACGGGCTTAATATGAAGAAGACCGCCCTTATTTTTGCGGCGGCTACGGCCCTAATGGGGTTTGGCGATGCGCTTATTCAAACCAATTCTTTGGCGGCGATTTACGGCTCTGTTTTTAGTGTGCCTGCTTATTTGACTACGGCGGTGCTTGTCGTGCTGACTGGAAGCGTGATTTTAGGCGGCGTGCGTAAAATTGCCGCGCTGTGCAAATGGCTGGTGCCGGGAATGGCGGTGTTGTATATAGTGTTATGCTTGACCGTGCTTATTTTGCATTGGGAAAAATTCCCGTGGGCGGTGGTTTGTATTTTTAAAAGCGCGTTTAGCGGTACAGCATTAGTAGGCGGGGCAATAGGAATAACACTAAAAGAAGCGGTGCGCTACGGCGTTTCACGCGGGGTGCTTTCTAACGAAGCCGGCAGCGGTAGCGGCGCGATTGCGGCGGCGGCTGCCCAAACACCCAATCCGGTGCGCCAAGGGTTGGTGTCGGCAACAACGGTATTTTGGGACACCCTGGTTATTTGTTTACTTTCGGGGGTAACGGTGGTAGTGGCGGGCGATTGGCAGAGCGGTACGCTGTTTGGGGCGCAACTGGCACAAAGTGCTTTTTCCACTTTGCCGGGCGGGTCGTATTTTCTGCTTATGTCGCTTACGCTGTTTGCGTTTTCCACCTTGGTTGGTTGGAGTTATTATACAGCCAAGTCGGCCCAATTTTGCCTGGGGGTAAATGTGGAGAAACCCATATATGTCTTATGGCTTTTAATGATGTGTTTGGGCGGTTTTTTGAGCCCTAAATTGGTATGGGAGTTGGCCGATACTGCGATTGCTGTAATGTGCGTGCCAAATATTTTGTCCCTGTGGTTGTTACGCGGGGTGGTATTTGGCGAAACAAAAACTTATTTAGCCCAAGAGTTGGCTTTTGCCCGTAAATAAGACGGCAAAAAACTTTACAAGGCGGTTTGTAGGTGGTATCATTTAAGTATATATCATCCGGCCCAGAGGCGTAAAATGCTTAAAAAATATGAAATAAAAGATAAAAAACTGCTGGAAACAGATTCGTCTTCCGCGCAGGTATTTTTATATACAAACCCGACGGTGGACGAGCAGCGGTTTTTGGTGGAGTCCTATCAAATTGACGAGCACACATTGGCATCTTCCCTAGACCCGGATGAATTGCCTCGTTTAGAGTTTGAGCCTGAACATATTGCAATGATTTATAAACGGCCCAAAAATTATTCCGGCAAAGACCAGTTGGAATTTAAGGTCGCTTCTGTTGGTATGTTTTTATTTGAAGATAAATTAATTGTGGTGCTGGCGGAAGATATTCCGCTGTTTGTGGGCAAACGGTTTCACTCGGTATCGTCTATTAAAGAAGTCTTTTTGAAACTGGTGTATAACTCTATTTCACACTATGTGGAACACTTGCGTATTATTCATATGATTTCGGAGGAAATTGAAGATAAAATCACCGAGTCTGTGGATAATACCTATTTGTTAAACCTGTTTAGTTTGGTAAAAAGTTTGGTGTACTACGCCGAGGCTATTACCTCCAACGGGTTTGTGTTTGAAAAAACGCGCAACCTTTCCGCCCGTATCGGTTTTGACGAAAAAGATGAGGAAATGTTGGATGACATCATTGTAGAAAATATGCAATGCAAAACGCAGGCGGATATTTATTCCAACATTTTGGCGCAGTTATTGGATGCACGTGCTTCTATCGTCAACAACAATTTAAACTTGCTGATTAAAAAACTAAACGTCATTACTATTTGGATGATGGTGCCTACGTTAGTAGTAAGTGCCTACGGTATGAACGTGGCTTTGCCGCTCTCCAACCACCCGGACGCCTTTTGGATGATTATGGGCGTATGTTTGATTTTGGTATGGCTGGTGATGATTTATTGGCGGCACAAAAACTGGTAAGTTTTACCTAAAAAACCCGGGGTCTAAATGGCCCCGGGTTTTTTAGACAAACAAATTTATTTTTCTACTTTAATGCCTCTAAATGCCCGATACAGTACGGCTAGCAAGCCGAATACTACATAGAGCGAGAACACGATAAAAATCACGTCCTGCGGGAAGCGGATCAGCATTACAACCAAAAATACAATCAGCAGTAACACCCATACGCTTAACCGTTTTTCGCGTTTGGCCTTAAAGGCGGCATACGGAATATTGGATACCATTAATAAAGACAATACAAGCATAGCAAACCATACAAAATTGTACAGGTGCGGCAAATACAAGGCTAAAAAGTGAATATTTCTTCCGCCCATATCACCCAGCATAATGCTGTAAGAAATGGCAAACGAGGCCAAAATAGCCGCCGCCGCCGGAGTGGGCAACCCGGAGAAATACTTTTTAGAACCTTGGCCTGCATAGGCCATTGCGTTAAATTTAGCCAGGCGCAAGACGCCAAAGCAGGCGTACACGCACGCAATGGGTGCGCCCCACAAGGGCTGCGTATGCAGTACAAAGAAATACATTAGCAAGGCCGGAGCCGTGCAGAAGGAAACCGCATCTGCCAAGGAATCCATTTCCACACCAAAGTTGCTTTCTGCGCCGAGCAGGCGGGCCACGCGGCCGTCAAACATATCAAATACCATTGCGAATAAAATCAGCCACCCGGCATGCGCAAAGTTTCCTTTGGAGGCAGCCAAAATGGAGAAAAAACCGCACGCTAAATTCCCCAACGTAAAAAGCGAGGGAGCCGTCATTGCGCCGGTGTGTTTCAACTTTTCAACGACCTTGGTTTCTTTATTTTCTTCCATAAAATCCTCTATTTCCACAAGCCTAACACGGTAATGCCGCCCTGCACTTTTTGGCCTTCTTTTACCAATACGCGCACTTTTTCTTTGGGCAGATATACAGCCACTTGGGAGCCGAAACGCACCAACCCCAAATGCCCGCCGATTTTAATGTCTTGCTTGGGGCTGACCCAGCACTCAATGCGCCGCGCAATAGCACCCGTGATTTGTTCCACGTGGGCAAAACGGGCGGGGTCGCCGTTTTTAAAAATTTGAATAAGGTTGCGTTCGTTTTTGTCTGCTTCCGGGTTGTTTGCAAACAGGAAAGTACCTTTGTTGTAAAAAATATCGCCGATTTTTCCGTTTACGGTCGCGCGTTGGACGTGAACGTCAAAGATAGACAGGAAAATGCGCACCACAACGGAGTTGGGGTCATCTTCTGTTTTTATGGAAAGAACGGTGCCGTCTGCCGGGCAGGCGATTTCGTCATCAGTAAATATGGTTTCACGTTTCGGGTCGCGGAAGAAGAATGCGCAGAAACAGCCAATCAGCAAGAATAAAAGGCCAAGCACGCGGAAATCAAAAAACAAAAAGACCGCAGCCGCAGCCACGGCGATTGCAAAAAATTTAAGCCCCAAAGGCAAAACTGTGCTAACCCAGCCAAAACATTTGGCAAGTGTACGGTTGATGTCTTCTAACATATTTTTTCGTACTGGTGGGTGTAATTAAATGGCAGGATTTTTAAGTGGGCAGGGGGGGACTTGAACCCCCACGACCTTGCGGTCAACAGATTTTAAGTCTGTCGCGTCTGCCATTCCGCCACCAGCCCTCTTATAGATTTATTTTAACAAAAAAACACGCACTTGTACATTTTTTTATATTGCCGCCCGAAAATTACTTGTCAAATGTTTTAAGCCCGTTGTAAAATTTACGGCAAAACAGTGTTTTTACACCTAATTTTTTTAAGGATTCTTGTAATATTCTGTCGTCGGTTACTGCAATGACGCGCTGGCCGCTTTGGCTTAAATAGTCCGCGCGTTCGTAAATAATTTGGTCGGCGCTGTCTTCTTCCGAAAAAGAAATATGCACACCCCCGCGGTAAAGCGGGCCTACTGGGCGGAAAGAGCCGTCAAAAATCACTTCGTATTGGTGCATTGCGTAATGCTCGTCTTGCGAGATATCGGCCAAAAAATCCAAAAAATCTGCGGTTACTTCTTCTTCCGTGCGGGCAAATTCGTATAAAAAACTGCGTACCAAATTCAGCCCGTCAATCAAATATATAGTCGGTTTTGTGCTTACATACATAATAAGGTTGCCTTTCTTTGCCAAAATTGTTATAAGAAAATGATACAATATAATGCTAATTCACAGGAAGCGTTCTTTGACAATTTCCGTATTTTACGGGGGTGTAATAGATTCGACGGGTATCTGTTGCCGCCCGGGAGCAAGTGCCGGTTGGCCAGGCCGGCTAAAATAGGGCCACAAAAATAACTAACGACAATCAAGTCGCTTGGGCTAACGCTTAGTCCCACCGCGCCGCTGGTGTCTTCCATACGCTAGCGGATTGCGGTCAATATATGGAATGCTGCAAAGCAGGCGCAGTTCGTCCGGCTTTGCATAAGACCAACGAACTAAACCGCAAACATGCCGCCTTGCGCTTAGTTTGCGGTTAATTAAGCAAGGCTAAACTTGTAGTGCCCGGATGGAGAAGATGTTCGGACGGGGGTGCGAATCCCCCCACCTCCACTTTTTTGCTTTATTAAAAAAGTGAAGTTTCAAAAAATATCTTGTAACTTTTTCTCATTGCAGAAAAAGTAAGCAAAAAGGTTCTTGTCCTTTTTCTGGTGGCAGAAAAAGAACGAAAAAGACCACGCAACCGGGGAACCATAAAAATTATTTTAAAGGACATTTTTACAACTCGCCTAAGCGGCTCAGACAAGTAAAAATTTTGTCATCTTTAAAATAATTTTTATAGACGGTTCCAAAGGTTGCGTTTTAAAGATAGAAACAACAATACGGAAATTGCAAGACATTATAGATTTAATATTTTTAACGGGAGAAAGTATGGCATCTGAAATTAAGTTCGGCACCGACGGTTGGAGAGGCGTGATTGCTTGGGATTTTACGTTTGAAAACGTGCGCCGTATGGCACAGGCTTTGGCAGATTATATCAACGAAAATGCTCCGGGAGAGGAAGGCTCCAAAGCCCCTAAAATCTTCGTCGGTTACGACAGGCGTTTTATGTCGGACTTGTTTGCCGCCGATATTGCAAGTATCTTCCGTGCCAACAAAATTGATGTTACTCTTTCGGCCAGCCCCATTTCTTCCCCGGTGGCCGCGTGTTTAAGTTTAAGTAAATGTTGGATGAGCATTATGGTTACGGCCAGCCACAACCCGGCCAACTATAACGGTATTAAAATTAAACTGGCGGGCGGTTCGGCTCCGGCGCGTGTTACCAAAGAAGTGGAGGAATTGCTGGACCAAAATTCCGTGCTGCTCCTTTACGGACAAAAAGCCGACAAAAAGGACGTTACCGACGTGTATTTAAAATATGTAGCCAGCCATATTAATGCCAAAAAGTTAAAAACCTTTAAAGGTAAAGTGGTAATGGATTATATGTATGGTGCGGCGTCAGGTTATTTGGAAAAGTTCCTGCCCGAAAAACAGGTCATTGCCCTGCGCGCCGAACACGACCCTACTTTTGGCGGAGAACAGCCCGAACCGGTGGAAAAGAATTTGACCGAACTTAAAAAAACAGTGGTAGCCAAAAAGGCCGCCTTGGGTGTAGCCTTTGACGGCGACGGCGACCGAGTAGCCTTAATTGACGAAAAGGGCACCTATTTGACCCCGTGTGTGATTGCCGCCGTACTGTGCGACTATTTTATTAAACACAAAAAATTAGACGGGAAAATTGTACAAACCGTTTCTATGGGTTATCTGCTGAAACGTATTGCCCGCAAACACGAAATGCTGTTTGAGGAAGTCGGTGTGGGTTTTAAAAATGTGGCCGAGCGTATGAATTTGGATGATGTGGCCTTTGGAGTGGAAGAATCGGGCGGATTTGCCTGGAAGGGCAATTTGCCGGACCGCGACGGCCTGACGGTGGCCCTGGCATTTTTGGACATTATGGCCCAAACAGGCAAAAAGTCCAGCGAACTGTGTGCCGAAGTGGCCGAAGAATATGGTGCGTCTGTATATATGCGCCGCGATTTGCCCTTGGCTAAACCGGTGGATAAGGGCGTAATGGCGGAAAAAATGCGCAAGAAATTACCGAAAAAAATCAACGGGCAGCGCATTGCCGAAACGCTTACTTTTGACGGATTAAAAATTATTTTTGAAAATGACGAGTGGTTGCTTTTGCGCCCGTCCGGCACGGAGCCGCTGTTGCGCGTGTATGCCGAAACGGCCACTAAAAAAGACACGCAGGCATTGTTAGATTTTGGGGAAAAATTAATGGCCCCGTATGTAAAATAATATGTTAAAAATCGCATTAGTAGATGATTCTGTTATCTTGCGTTCCGCCATTAAAAATGTGCTGGAATCCTCCGGCTTTGAGGTAGTGTTTGAAGCGGGCGGTTCGGCGGAATTGTTTTCCAAACTGGAAGGTAGCGGTGCGGGCCTTATCTTGCTGGATGTGTTTTTCCCGACGGAAAACGGTTTGGATATTTTGGCGAAATTGAAAAAAATGGCCCCGCAGGTTAAAGTGCTGATTGTAACGGGGTTAAGGCAAGACTCTATTTTGGAAGAGGCCGAACGCTTGGGCGCGGACGGTGTGCTGTATAAGCCGTTTGATACGGACGATTTGTTGGCGGCAATAGACCGCGTAAGCCGCTCTTAAAACCGTTTGTTTAATTTTGCTCCAACAACCAACAACAAGCCCCGGGGAAATTTTCCCCGGGGCCTATTAGTTAATGAATTGGTACACCTTCTCCACCAAACATTTTACACCAGTCTTTCTCGTTGGTGTCATTATAACATACGACAGTATTTCCTGAAATATAACCATCTCCTTGGTAAGAAGTTGTTTCGAAATGATATTTATCACACGGTCTTCTGATAGCTAAAATATATTCAGCATCTGCCCAATATTCAAAATTTTTAGTTGCAGGTCCAACAGTTGTGCCGTAATCACACATAGGTGTTTCTGTTCCTTTTATTTCAATATTTATATTGGTAAACAAATTGTTATTATTTTCCCCCTGCCAGCAATGGGTTTCGTCTTCTTGGGCTAACCTGCATAAGGCCTGTTGGTCTCGGAGGACTTTTAGGTTTTGTATGGCTTCTGCGGCGCGGGATTTTTCTACCGCCTTTTGATACTGCGGCAGGGCAACGCTGGCTAAAATACCGATAATCAGTACGACTACCAGTAATTCTATGAGCGTAAAGCCCAAGTGGTTTGTTTGCATAATTTCTCCTTGTGCTCTGTTTTGGAAAAATAGGCAAACAAAAACGGCTGCTATATTTGAGCCAACTCTAATAACCCAAAAATAACAACCGTGGCCTTCTGCCATATATAAAAATATGGCAGAAAGCACTCAGCACGAAACAAACGGGTAATTAAGCCGTTTATTCCGTGCTTAAAACGACTGCTTTTGGATTAGAGTTGAGCCGCCGGTATCCCGGCAGCGCACCGTATTCTGCATACGGTTCCAAAAACAGATGCAAATTGTATCCTAAACATAACTGGTTTAGGGCAGTTTTACAACTAAAACTATTATAAAAACTTTTGTGTGGCTTGGCTAGTGGTTAGAGTTTCATCCACTTAAATTCAAAAAATACCACCGTACTAAAAAATACCACCGGCCCCCAGCCCGCAATAAAGGGGTTGATGTAGCCGTTTTCGCCAATAGACGTAAACATAGACATCAGCCACCAAAACGTAAATGCAATCACCATAGAGGCAATAATGTTTACAATTTTGCTTTTGCGGCGTACGCTAATGGCAAAGGGCATCCCGAGCAAACACATAATCACCGTTACAAACGGCGTAGCCAGGCGCGATTGGCGCATAGTTTCCGCGGCATAGTGCGCAAGGCCGCTTTGTTTATAAAAATTAATACGCTTGGTTAAATCGCGTATGCTTAACAGTTTGTCCTCTACTTTATTGACGGACATTTCGTCCGGGCGGGTGCTGACGGGGGAATCTTCCTGTTCAAAGTGTTGTTCGGTGGTATCCATTTCGTCCACAAAGGTACGCTTAATACCGTTGGAAAACAGCCAATTTTTGCTGTCTGCGTCCCAGACCATTTGGTCTGCTACGATTTGGGCCGCAATATCCCAGGCGTCGTCGTAAGTATCCAATGAAACCTTTGTCATAGTCCCCTTTTTTAAGTCCACCTCTTTGGCAAAGAGCATTTGCGTAGGGGAAACTTTTATCACTACGTCGTGTTCGGTGTCCGGGTTGAAGGAATCCGACGGGCTGATACGGGTATAGTAAATTTTATCGGCTTTTAAATTGAGCGGAGGCACGACGAATTCCTGCATCAGCATAGTGCCTGCCACCACGATTAAAATACACATAATAACGGGTTTAAACAGTTGGCGCGGGGCAAAGCCGCCCGCTACGCAAGCCGTCCACTCGCCGTTGGAAACCATTTCGGAAATGACGGAAATAGCACCCAGCAGGCACGCCACCGGCATAATGGTTGTCAGCCAATTGGGGAAAGTTGCTAGGGAGTAGGAAAGTAAATCTAAAATCGTGGTTGTACCGTTGCTTAAATTCTTCATTTTTTCAAAGGTGTCGCCCAGTACAACCAACGTGGTAAACACACCCAAGGCAAAAAAGAACGGTCCCCAAAATTTTTTGGCGATATAATAATAAATGCGCATTAAATATTTAACCTCTTTTTCCACAGGTAATATGCCGCGCCGAGTCCAACAAAAATAGGCAGCCACGGGCCGGGATAGGCCACAAGAGCATATTTTTTACCTAAGGACAGACCTAACGTCATCAACAGGTAAAAGGAGAAAATGATAATTACACTAAACAACATACCCCAACCTTTATTAGTGCGTTTGCCCAAGGAAAACCCAATCGGGCAACTGACAAATAACAAAATAATGGGGGAGAGCGCCAGCACATTACGCATACTGATAGAGGTTTTATATTCGTTGGCGGTTTCTTCGTCCAGCGGCATTGCGCGCAGACGGCGCAATAGTTTGGTAGTGCTCATTTCGCCCACACGCAAACGGCGCGTGTGCGCCTTTAAAAGCGAGATGCTCATAGTATAATCGTCAAAATTGGCGGCGATAATAGAAGATTGGTCTTTTTCATCCAGGCGTTGCATTTGGCCGTCTTTTAGTTGCAGGCCAATGGCGGTGTCGGTCAAAATCACCTTGCCTGTGGCGGCATTGACTTTGGTGGAAAGGGCCCCGCTGTCTGCTTTTTTAATTAAGTGGATCATATGCGCCACATTGGTTTTGGTGTCTAAATCTTCCAGATACAAATCCCACTCGCCCAGGTTTAAAAAGGTCTTAGGTTCTAAATTTACCTTTGTAATTTTACTGCGGGCTTCGTTGCGGCGGTTTAAAAACTGTTTATAACTGCGCGGGGTGAGCCAGTTGCCCATAATTACTAAAATTACGGATAAAATAATGGCGCAGCACAGAAGCGGGCGGACGATTTCTTTAAACGAGAATCCCGCCGCGCGCAGCGCGATAAGTTCGCCTTGTTCACTCATATTGGTTAGCGTAAGCAAAATCGCGATTTGAAAGGCCATCGGCGCGCTTAAACAAAACACATCAGGCATAATGTTTAATAACGAAGATACTATCCACGCAAAACTGGTGCCGTACGTCATCGCCATATCCAGCACGCGGATAAAGTGGTTCATAAAGATAACAAACGTCAAAATCCCCAGCACGCCGATAAAAAAGGTCAGCAGGCTTTTGGCAATGTATTTGGTAAAAATACTGATGTGCATATATCTTATTCTAACAAAATATCACGAACCCCGGGGGAGAAATCGGGCCAAAGTGCCCAAGCGGGCTTAGGCCCTTTGGCCCTGGCCGCAAGGAAAAATAGAATTATATAATACAAATATGAGAATTTTTACTTTATTTATTTGTCTGTTATTTGTGGCGCCGGGGGCGTTTGCACAAAAGTCCTCGTTTCTAAAACGAATATTTTCGTTGAGTCGGCCTGTTGAAGTTTCCGTTAAGGTTCCGCCGTCTGCGTTGCCCAAGGCCTTATCCTCGGCGTTGACGGCCCGTCCGGTGGCGGTTACGCCTCTTTTGCGTGTTCCGGTGGTGTCTGCGCTGACGCCCGAAATTAGGGCCGTTGTAGCGCAACACAAATCGGCCCGCACCGCACTTATCAGCGAGGTGGCCAAACTAAAACCTGCCGAAGCGCATATGGGGGCCTCTTTGTTGGAAGCGCGCAATATTTTTACAGGTTCTTTAATTGGAAGCGGCTTTGTGGTCCGTTCGGGCAGCGGGCGGCTGTATGCGGTTTTATCCTATCACGTGGTAGGTGGCCCGGGCAATATGGTGCATTTGCGTGTATTTAACGAAAAAGGCGAATCCCGGGATTACGAGCGTTTGTTTGTGTCCGCTTCCGGCGCGTATGGCATTAATTCGCCGGATTCGTCTATTGTAGAACTTCCGTTGGATGCGGCCGATTTTGTTAAACCGCTTCACCTGGCCAAACAGGCCCCCAAAGAGGGGGATAAACTGGCCGCTTGGGGTAGCCCGTATGCGGTGCAGGGATTGGCGCGGCTTAGTAATTTAACGCTTCTTAACGCCAAAGGCGTTAAACTAACCATACAGAGCGAGCAGACGCCCTTTAAAATGGACGGTCTTTGCGGAAGCCCCGTACTTAACGAAGCGGGCGAGGTGGCAGGTATTATTGACGGATTTCATAAGGATTCCTTGCACTATTTTGCCGCCGATGCGCGCTTTACCCTTTCGTGGTTGATTGGCAATTACGAGCAAAATATGGTTCCAATGTTTGAGTATAAGTTAAACGGCCGTGCGGCATTTTGGGTGGCGTCCGGCGAAAGCGTAGGCGAAGTGCGGTGGTTAAACTCCCGCGGAAAGGTAAAGGAAAAAGTCTATCTGCCGCAGTACCCTGCTCCGTTTGACCCCGCCAAACTGGAAGAGTTGTTCCCTCAGGCCAAAGCCGGGGATGCGCTGGAACTGGATATTTTAAAGCACCGGGAACTGCACCGCACCGTTACGGTGGAAATAGACCAGCCGTAGGTATTTTATATCTTCACTTAAAAGGAAGCCGACGGGGCTTCCTTTTTCGTTCCCCGCCGTCAAAACAAATATTATAAAATGAAACAATGAGGCTTTATCCCCTAATTAAACTGTTGCGCCAAGCCTTGGCTGTATTGCTTATCCTGCAATTTACGTTCGCTCTTCCGGCGGGCGCGCAGTCGCTTCCGTACCGGCTGGTGGATACGGACCAGTACGATATTTTTAGGGAAGACCAGCAAGCCAAAGAGGAACAGAAACTGGCCTTGGAGGACCCGCCAGACGACGCAAACCTGTTAAAATACTCCAACGAGTTTTGGCGGCAGGCGGTTACGTCGGTGGAGGGGGCTTATAAACTGGATAAAGAGCCGGAGCCTATTCCCGATTTAACGCTTTTGAACCCCACTTTGTCCTTGCCTTTGTACGGCACGAGTATCGCTCTCACGGGCCGCTATGTGCTGGGCTTTAAAATGGCATCTAAAAAATATAAGAAAGACGACAACAACAGCGTGGACGAGCGCAGCAACAGCAGTTTTGAAATGGACCAGCAGTTGCAGTTAAAAATGCAGGGTAAAATTTTGGAACGCGTGTTTGTGGATATTGACTACGACGACCAGCGGGAAGAGGAAAAAAGTATTTCCGTGGCTTACCGCGGCAAGCCGGGGGAACTGGTGCAACTGGCTGAATTTGGCGATATCAATTTATCCCTGCCGCAGACGGAGTTTATTGCGTACGAAAAGCAACTTTTCGGTGCTAAAATGCACTTGCAGCATAAGAACGCTAACCTCTATTTAATCGGCTCCCAAACCAAGGGTTCCAGCAAGCAAAAGCAATTCGTGGGCAGCAGCGTGGCGGAAATCGTTTCGTTGGCTGATAAAGATTATATCCGCCGTACTTATTACGATTTGACCTTTGGCGGAAACGTGCCCGACAACGCGCGTGATACCGCGCTGGATAATGCCTATTCCCAATGGAAAACATATATCGGTTCCATTTCCCCCGGTTCGGAAGAAATTTATTTTTATAACAACAGCACTTCTTCTGATTTTGTGCCCATAACGCTAGATGCCACCGATTTTATGGGAAGTGCGGTTTATAATGCAAAATGGGAACTTTTAACCCGCGGTACGGACTACACCATAGACTATGCCAGTGGCATCATCACTTTTAAGCGTACCATTAAGGCGGAAAGCGTATTGGCGGTGGACTACCGCGGAACGACGGGCAACCGATTAAGCAGTTGGGGAACGCCCAATACTATTAAATTAATCAAAACCGAAAACGACCAATCCACCCTTTCGGGTACCGAGCAAACCGCTACCAAAATGGAGTTAAAGACGTATTACAATATCGGTGCGCAAAAAATTACGCCGGATAACGGAAAAGGCAACTTTATTTTGCAGTTGCAGGATGCTAACGGGCAAACTGTTACGGACCCGAATTACCTCTATCCCTCCACTATTATTATGGATTTTGATACGGGTATCTTTTATTTACAAAGCCGTCTTGAAGATAAAGGCCTTTACGGCACTACGCCGACGTCTTCCAAAAATATGACGTTCAAAATACAGTACGAGTCCACGGTAAAAACCTATTTTATTGAGGCGGACATTGTCGTCCAGTCCGAAACCGTTAAACTAAACGGACGCACCTTAACACGCAACAACGATTATTACATTGACTATACCTCCGGCTTTATTACCTTCTACAAGGGAGATGAAATTACCGAAAACTCCACTATTGATATCACTTATGATACGACCAACGGCTCTAACTCCAACAACTCCGTAATGGGGGGGCGGTTAGATTACAAACTGTTTGATAAAATCGTAATGGGGGCCACCGTGCTGAAAGAAGGCGGCGACAAACCCACCACAGTCCCGCAAGTAGGCGATTATGCCAAGGACCTTTTAGTTTATGGGGCGGACATTAACGGGAAGGATATCAAACTGGCGGAACCTTTGTCGGTGGATTTCAGCGCGGAAGTTGCCAAAAGTGTCAAAAAGCAAAACCTGTTCGGCTACGCGATGATTGACAGTATGAACGAAACCAACGAGCAGGTGGCGGGATCGCGTATATTTCGGGATTGGATTATTGCGGCCAACCCGAGCGGAAAAAGTGCGTTCTGGAATTCTATCCGTTGGGATACCCAAGACTTGCCGTCGTTAGAAATCAACCCGCACTCTATTGCCGATTACAACGATAAACAGCAAGTGCTTGTCATTGATTATGATTTTACCAAAGGAGTCAATTTTGACGGACGGGATGAAGTGTCTATCGTCTATCCGCTCAGCACCAGCGGTTTGGACTTATCCAATAAGACTTCTTTTGAACTGACTATGCTGGGCGAGACCGGCGGCCCTAAGGTGAACTTTACTTTTGGTAATATTTCGGAATATTCGGATAATTCTATGGGTATGGAAACCCAATGCAGCGGCGGCGGGCTGGCCCCCAAGACGGAAGATGTTTACTGCCGCAACAGTTTGGCGCCGAACGAGGATATCGGGTGGCCGTTTGTGGATCCGGACTACGATCCAGATCACCCAGACGACAGTAAAGTGCACCGCTATAATCCGTTTGTAAATAACGTCTATAATCCCGAATCCCAGCCTAACGGACGTATTGATACGCAGGATTTAAACGGCAACGGCAAGTACGATACGGAAAGTATCCCCTCACAGGGAAATTTCGGTTTTGCGGGGGCGGATATACCCGGTTTGGCAGATAATGTGGCGGAAAATACCGCCTGGCAGACCTTTACTGTTCCCTTAACCATTAACGATAAAAGCGAATGGACCGCGGTCCGCCACTTGCGTATTACACTTAAAAAAGGGGATAAATTAAAAGGGCAAATTAAAATTGCCAATGTGTCTTTGTCCGGCACGGCTTGGAACCCGCAGGAAAATGTATCTCCGTCCGTGTTTTCCGTTGCAGGTATTAATAACGTAGATAATGCCAATTATGAGCCTATTTTTGCAGACCGCACGGGCGACGGCCGGCAGGTGTTTAATTACTTGTACGGTTCTGTGGATAATTACAAAAAGTCCACCGGTTCCGCTAACGCATTGGACCAATCCTTAAACCTCAAATTTAATACTGCCACCTTGGGCGAAAACGAAGAAGTGTATGCCAACCGTAACTTTTCCACTATGGATTTTAGCCAACACCGCGAAGTGCGCTTTTTGCTTCACGGAGCAATGCAGCAGGGCACAGATACGCCCCTAAACCAAGACGGTACGGAATTTTTCTTAAAGGTCGGTACGGAAAGCAATTATGATAAAGTTGTGGTGCCGACCAACTTCCGCGGTTGGCGGTTGATTTCCTTAAAAATGGTGGACTCCAACGGGGACGGCATTGCCGATACCTTTGAAAACCAGTCCGACCCGTCCTATAATGTGCGGGTGGAACCCGTGCGGACCTCAAACGGAATTTTAAACTTCCAGGAAGTCAGTTTGATTTTAGCGGGGGTGCAAAAGGAAAACGGCACTTCTGGCAGCCAGGGCGAAGTGTGGCTCAACGTCATCCACTTGGCGGGTGCTATTACCAAAGAAGGCACGGCATACAAAGGCGATGTGGTGGTAAAGTGGGACGAGTGGGGCAGTGCCGGGGCTAAGTACAAATACCAGGACAGTAATTTTGAAACCCCTCTTTCCGTTGCCAAAAACCAAGAGGTTACCCAACAGGAATATTTCGTTAAAGTAAACAAAATTAAAGAATTCCCGATGGAAGCCAATTTGACTAAATCCAGCACGGTTACTCCCCTAATTACGGACTCCAAGGATTATAACACCGTCAGTTTATTGGATAAAGGCCAGGTGGACCGCCAAAGTACAATGGTGCGCGGCGATTTTATCAAGGAAAACCTGCCCAAAATCGGCGTGGAGTACACCACCGACCAGGTAAAATACGACGTAATGAAGCGCCAGGATGATGCCCGCACTTACGGGGCAACTCTTTCTCATACGGCGGGTTCTTTCAAAAACATTTCCGCCGGATATCACATTACCGATTCGTCCATTGATTACGACCGGAGCAAACACTTGGAATCGGCCAATTACTATAATACGGATGAAAACACGCAAAAAATGAATATGAAGGTAACGTATCAGCCCAATAATTCTTTTACCTTTACGCCCAGTTACAGTTTAAGCAAAAGCAAGGAGGACCGCACCCAATATTCCGCGGCGACCCAGCAGGATATCAGTTACCCCAAGGCTTTAACGCAAAACACAGGCTTTAACAGTACTTGGAAGATTAATAAATGGCTGGCTCCGTCCGTCAGTTATAATATCAGCACGCAGGAAAACAACAACTTAAACGCCAAAACGCTGACCGCTTCCGGCACTCGCGTAGAGGTGGGTGTAGGCGAGGTGAAAACCGTCAACCGCAATGCGGACGGCGGGATATCCTTAACGCTTAACGGAAATGAACTGTTGCCGAACAGTAAATTATTAAACACGTTGGTTATTTCTTCCAGTTACCGCATACAGGACGCCGATGCGTGGGCTGATGTGGACAGCGGGTTTGACTCCCGCAAGGCGCTGTGGATTCGCGGCGGTTCTTTAAAAGATGTGGGCGATTACGGCTACCGCAAGAGTTTAATTTTGCGCGATACTTTTACCTCTACCCAGCGTTGGAGCCCGCTCGCCCGCTACGAAATGGGCGGCGCGGCCGCTCCGCTTAAAACCATTTCGCTGATTAACAACTTTACCAAAACCTTGCAGTCCAACGAACAGACGGGAACGTCGTACGATTCCACCAGTTTAACCCTGCCGGATATGACCTTTTCCATTTCCGACTTGGAGAAATTCTTTTACGGCGGACGCTGGTTCAGTTCATCTAACCTAAAATTGCGTTACAGTTGGGTGGAGCAGACGAATACGGGAACTGACGAACAATACACCAAGCAATACGGCGGCGATTTGCGCTTTATGCTGTTTAACTATTTTGATACGGTGCTTAATTTTACGCGCAAAGATTCGGACAAAACCGACCTGCGTGCCGGAACCAGTTTGGAGACCGTGCACGATAGCGATATGTCCGCGCAGACGTCTTTTTATGTGGGTTCTTTGCGCGTAACGCCGAAAGTGTTGTATTCAGCACACGATAAGTGGCTGGTGGCTGGGAAAATCAGCGAAAGCACAACCACCACTACTCCCAGTTTAAACTTGCGTTGGGATTTTAATATTCCGCGCGGCATTAAATTGCCGTTTGTAAATAAAATGTATAATGCCACCAACCGCGTGATTTGGAATACCACCCTCACTTATACGGATAAAAAATCTCCGGTAGAGGTAAAGGATAACTACCAAATGTATGATGTTACCACATCACTGGATTATGAGATGTCGCAAAATTTGCGCTTTACGCTTTCCGGCGGGTTGACGGTGCTCGACCACGCCTATGTGGAAACCGAGGATTACACTGCCTACAATGTGGCGGCTAATGTAACAATTCAATTTTAATATGAAATACGGTGCGGCATTTTTTAAACTTGTGTTGCATTTCTTCCTGCCGCGCACCTGTTTTGCTTGCGGGTGCGATTTATCTTGGAACGCAAATGAACCCTTATGCACGGAGTGCCTTTCCCGTTTGGACGCACCCGGGCCGCACATTTGCAAACGGTGCGGGGCGGTGTTGAAGTACGGCGGGGCGCATTGTTTTGCCTGCCGGGGGAGTAAGGAGCGGAAATACAAATGCCGCGTAATTCGCTCTGCTTTTAAATTTAATACATCTTCCCGCTCGCTTGTACACGCTTTAAAGTATTCCCGGGCAGATTATTTGGCGAAATATATGGGTGCGCAAATGGCGGTGCGTTATAAAAACTACCCGGAACTGGCGGAGGCGGAAGTGGTAATGCCCGTGCCGCTTTTCCCTAAAAGAAACCGTACGCGCGGCTATAACCAAAGCGAACTGCTTGCAGAAAATTTCGCGCCCTTGGTGGGACTGCCGCTAGATAGCAAAAGTTTGGTGCGTATTAAAAATACGATTAGCCAAACCACTTTGGGCCGTGTGGGCAGATTAGCCAATATGAAAGGGGCCTTTGCGTATAAAAAACAGGAACCCATAAAGGGAAAAACCGTTTTACTGATAGATGATGTGGCAACCACCGGTGCCACCTTGGAGGGCTGTGCCGAGGCCTTAAAAGCGGCGGGAGCCAAAAAGGTAATGGCCTATACTTTTGCCCGGGAATAAGTTTATACGCAAAATGTTCCCAAAAGTTATTTACGCGCTTTTGCACACCGTTATCGGGGGCAGAAAAGGCAGTCCGTTGACCCGTGCGCTTTTAATTCCGCCCGCAAAACTTTTTCATTTATTGCATTTCTTCTGCATAATGTTTACAATCATCGGGTCCACGCGGCTCATCCCTACGGTGGAAATACTGCCTAAATTTTGGATCGTTTCTTCCGCAGTACGGCCGACAAAACCTTCCACTTCCGTAATGCCGTAATCGTGTATGGCCATATAGGCGGAGCGGATTGCCGCGTCGGTGGAACTGACGACTTTTAGCGCGCAACCGCTTTTTGCCCCGTCGCACAACATACCGCCAATATCGCTGATGATGTTATTAATTGCCAGCGTAACAGCGGGCACGCAGTTGCCGCGCTGTTGGTAAGTGATAGCCGCTGTTGCTCCCACCCCTGCGGCAATCGCACAACCGCAAATGGGCGCAAGTTCCCCGGTAAAGACCTTTACATAACCGTTTAACAAGTGGGACAGGGCAATACTCTTTAAAATGGTGGTTTCCTCTACTTCCATTTCCTTGCCTACTTTCCACGGTACCAAAATGGTTACGACACCTTGGTTGCCCGATTCCCCGCTGGCCATAACGGGAACGGCTTGTCCGTCCATACGCGCATCGGCGGCGCAGGCGGTTAAAATTTTGGTGGACGAAATTAAGTCCATTTGCAGCAGTTTTTTGCGTACCAGTTCTTTAATGTAAAACCCTACTTTTTGCAAGGCTTGGCCCAGTTCGGCGGCTTTTAAATTCATTTCTACGCCCTTTTTGATGTATTTTAAATCTTCGTCGTCTGCATTATCGGCGGCATTTAATAAATCTTGCAGAGTGGCTTTTTTTAGGGCATTTTTAAAATCGTGCGCTTTTTGGGCACAGTTTTCAAGCGGTAAATGGTTTACTTTTATTTTATCCCCGCACGATAAATACGCCACGTCCGTATGGCTTCCTGCAATAACACATTTGGCGGTTTTATGGTTTTTGCCTGTTAGTGTACAGGCAATGTAAAAGCCGTGCGCCTGCGGGGCAACTTCCATAGTCAGCAAATGCTTTTTTAGCATTTCTTTGGCTTGGGCCAAGACGGTTTTGTCAGCGGCGGATAAAATTTCCATATTCAGTTCCGGCTTGGCTAGTAAAATTCCCATTGCACCGGCTAACAGATTCCCCTTTTCGCCGTCCGTATTGGGTATTCTTACCCCCATACCGTTCTTATAGGTTCCGGCATCTAACTGAAATTCGGCTTTTTCTATGTCCGCCCCCAATTCTTTGGCGGCATACGCGGCGCATAACGCTACGGAAACCGGCTCCGTACATCCCATAGCCGGATAAACTTGATACTTTAAGACTTCTTTTAAAATGTTCATATTATATTTTCCCGTTTGCTTTTAAACTATAATGAGCGCCCTTGCCGATAATAATGTGGTCGTGTACCGAAATGCCAAAAAGTTCCGCCGCCCGCAGTACCTCGCGTGTGAGTTCTATGTCCTCCTGCGAAGGGGTGGCATCTCCCGACGGGTGATTATGCACTAAAATAATGGCAGGGGCTTTGGCCGCTAGGGCGCACTCCACGATTTTGCGCGGCGAAACGGCCACCCGGTCAATCAATCCAGAAGCAATCGTTTCCGTGCCCATAACCGTATTACGCACAGAAAGATAAATCACTTCTAAACACTCCTCCTGCTTTCCGGAAAGCGAAGCGTTGCAGTATTCCAGCACCTGTTGCGGGGTGCGGATAGTTACGCGTTGTTTTACTTCGGCAAGCGAATATTTTTTAAATACAGCGCGAATCAGTTTTAAAAACTGTGCCGTTCCGGGGCCTACCCCGTCTATTTGCGAAAGTTGGTCCGGTGCCGCGTCCAGCACGGCGGCCAACGAGCCGAATTTTTTAAGCAGAGCCCAAGCAATCGGTTTGGTGTCTTTGCGCGGCACGGCATAAGTTAAAAGCAGTTCCAGGGCTTCGTGGTCCAGGAAACTGTCCAACCCTGCCGCCGCGAATTTTTCACGGATGCGTTCACGGTGTCCGATATAAGAAGGGTTATTTGGCATAGTGTTTCTCGTTTTTTATTATACTGTTTTTAATGCTAGAATAAATATAATCAAAATGACGTATAAGGGGGAAATATGAAACATATCGTCGTAATTGGCGGCGGGCCTGCGGGGTATCCGGCCGCATTAAAGGCTTCTTCGTTGGGGGCCAAAGTTACGCTGGTTGAAAAAAACAAAGTCGGCGGAGTGTGTTTAAATTGCGGTTGTATTCCGTCAAAATCTTTATTAGATGCCGCGCACCGCTTTCATACGGTTAAAACCATTTCAGCCTTGTGTGCGGACGGCGCACAGGAACAGGCAGATAAACTTTTTAAGTTGCTGGATTGGGCAAAAATCCAATCCCGCCAACGCGCCGCTACTCGTAAACTGACGCAAGGGGTGTCTTTTTTGCTTAAAAAAGCAGGTGTAGAGGTAATAAATGGGGAGGCTTCCTTTGTAAACGAGCATACGATAAGCGTGAAAAAAGCGGACGGAACGGAACAGCAACTGGAAGCGGACGGCGTTATTTTGGCAACCGGGTCCGAAGCCTTTTTCCCGCCTCCGTTTGACCAAATAAAAGATAAAATTTACGATAATTCCACCCTTTTTGATATGCCTCATCTGCCCAAAGAGTTAGTGATTGTCGGCGGGGGGGTAATCGGGTGTGAAATGGCCGACTTTATGAACGAACTGGGGGTTAAAGTAAGCATTGTGGAAATGCAGCCGCGCTTGTTGCCGCTGGAAGACGAAGGAGCCGCCCGCGTGCTGACACAAGCCTTTGGAAAAAGGGGTATTCAACTTTTCACAGGTGTAAGCGCGGAAGGAGTAACTTGCGAAAACGGAACTTATACGCTTACGCTTTCCAATGGGCAAACCGTAACGGCTGATGCGGTATTAGCCGCTATTGGGCGCAGTGTGAATTTAAGCGCGCTTAAAATGGAAAATATCGGCGTAACCTGGAACCGCAAAGGGGTACAGGTAAACCCGCAAACATTACAGTTAAAGGGCAATATTTATGCCGCCGGAGATGTAAACGGCCTTTTCCAACTAGCCCACGCAGCCAGCCGGCAAGGTGAGGTGGCGGCTGAAAACTTGTGCGGCGTTCCGGCGGTTTACCATAACGAAGGTGTGCCGCGCGCCATTTACACATCGCCCGAAATTGCTTCTATGGGTCTTACGCGCGCACAAGCCGAAGCCAAGGGACTGCCTGTTAAAACCCATAAGGCTTTTTTGCTTGCCAACGGACGTGCCGTTGCACAGGACCAGACAGAAGGATATTACGAACTGACCAGTAATGCCCAAACCGGAGAATTGTTGGGCGGTGTATTTGCCGGTGCGCACGCGGCGGAACTTATCCACGCAGTAAGTGTGGCCTTGGCCGCCAAAATGACTGTGGCACAGTTAAAAGAAGTAATTTTTGCTCACCCCACCTTTGCCGAATCTATCGGGGAGGCATTAAACAGATGAATCTCGTAACCATTGTGTTAGTACGCCCGCGCGACCCCAATAACATTGGGGCCTGCGCCCGGGCAATGGGAAATTTCGGGTTGTCCGACTTGCGCGTAGTGGACCCCTATGAACCTGTTTGGCGCGAATCTGTCAGTGCGGTTGGGGCGGGCGATATTATGCGGCAGGCTATAAAATGTGCAACCTTGGACGAAGCCTTGCAAGATACGTCCTTTTCTTTGGCCGCTACGGCTATTAAAAACCGCGAAATCAAGCAGGAAATCGTTCCGTTGCCGGTGTTAAACGAACGCTTGCAAACCGCTCCGCAAGGGCGTGTAGCCTTGGTGTTTGGCAACGAAAAGAGCGGCCTGTCTGGCGAAGATATAGAGCGGTGTGATGTGGTGCTGAATATCCCTACGGTCTCCAAACAGCCGTCTATCAATTTGGCCCAAGCTGTTATTTTGACTTGTTACGAACTATCCCGCCGTCCTGATTTTAAGGCGATCCGCCGCCCCGGCAAAGCACCCGCAAGTCCGACGGACGCGCAAAAGGAAATTTTTATTTCATCTGCGGACATTTTGTTTGAAAAGTCCGGGTTTAAGACCGATTTTTCGTCCGCCCAACGCAAGGCGCTTCTGCGCCATATGCTTTCCCGGCAAGGGCTGAGCCGGGAGCAGTTGTTTTTCTTAAAAAAATGGGCCGATAAATTGGCAGACAAACTGCCGTAAATAGCCCGGCCAAAGGCCGCCATATTTGTTAAAATATAACTAAGGCTTACAGGGGGGCACAAATGGATTATAATATCCTAGTTATTAACCCGGGGTCCACCTCGGACGATATTGGCTATTACCGCGGAAATACATCCGTGTTTGAGGTTACAGTCCGTTATTCGTTGACCGACTTGGAACCGTACGAAGGCAAAAACGTTACCGAACAGTTGCCCCTGCGCCGCAAATTGATTTTGGATTACCTGCTGGACCACAAAGTTCCGCTGGAAGAAATTGATGCGGTTATCGGCCGCGGCGGATTTATTCACTCCGTAGAAGGGGGTGTGTATGCCGTCAACGACCAAATGGTCAGCGACTTGGAAACAGGCCGCTATGGCGGAATCCACCCCAGCAATTTAGGCGGCATTTTGGCGCGTGATATTGCCCAGTACGCAGGCTGCCCCAGTTTTATTGCCAATCCGGTCGTAATTGACGAAATGCAACCCGTGGCCCGCTATTCGGGTATGCCCGAAAATCCGCGTATTTCCATTTTTCACGCATTGAGCCAAAAGCGCGTGGCCCGTTTGATTGCGGGCAAATTGGGCAAACCGTACGAAAAAATGAATTGTATCGTTTGCCACGGAGGTGGCGGCATTACCGTGGGAGCGCACCGCGAGGGAAAAGTGGTGGACGTAAACAACGGTTACGAAGGCGACGGCCCGATGACCCCGCAAAGAAGCGGCGGTACGCCAAACTCCGCCCTGGTGCAAATGTGCTATTCGGGCAAATATACCTTGCGCGATATGCGCCTTAAACTGCGCGGAAAGGGCGGATTGGTGGCCTATACGGGCACTTCCGACGTAAAAGATTTGGAAGAATTTATCCGCACGGGTGAAAAACGCCCCGGCTCGCTCATTTGCTGCACGCGCGAAGAAGCCAAACTGGCCGAAGACGCAATGATTTACCAAATTGCCAAATACATTGGGTCAATGGCCGTAGTGTTAGAAGGAAAAGTGGATTTTATTGCTCTTACGGGCGGGCTGATGTATAGCAAATATATACCGCAGGCTATTAGCACTTATGTCAGTTGGATTGCCCCGGTATATGTGTTCCCAGGCAGCGAGGAAAAGGACGCCCTGCGCGAGGCTGCCCGCCGTGCGCTGGATAATCCTAAAATTGTAAAGAAGTACAGTTGATTTATAAAGTTAGTCTTGTAAGGAGAAAAGTATGAAATTCAAAAGTTTTGCCGATTTGATTGAACAAGTAAAAGGGAAATCAAACCGTGTAGTAGTGCCGGGCGCAAACAATAAAGAAGCGTTGACGGCTATCAAAATGGCCGACCAAAACGGCCTTATTTCCCACGGTATTTTGATTGGGCCGCTGGCTGCCGTCAAACAAATCGTAGCCGAGGTAGGTCTGGATGACAGCAAATTTGAATTTATTGATTGCGAAGATGTTCCTACTATGTGCAAACTGGCTGTGGACCAAATTTTGGCCGATAAAGGCGACTTTTTGATTAAAGGTCTTGTGGATACCAAGTATTATATGAAGGCGATTTTAAACAAAGAAGCCCACTTGGTGCCGGAAGGGGCACTTTTGTCCCACTTTGTGCTGTTCAGCACGCCGAAATACCACAAGCCTTTTGCGGTAACTGATTCCGCGGTTGTGATTGCCCCTACCCTGGAACAAAAGGCTAAAATTATCCAAAATGCAGTGAACACTATGCACAAACTCGGCTTGGAAACGCCGAAAGTGTCTTGCGTGTGCCCGGTGGAAAAAGTAAACGAAAAAATCCCCTCTACTGTGGATGCGGCGGCCTTGGCGCAGATGAACGCGGAAGGAAAAATCACCGGCTGCACGGTGGAAGGACCGTATGATTTATATATTTCTCTCTCGCCCGAACGCGCGGCCGAAAAAGGTATTAAAGGCAAAGTAGTGGCCGGAGATGCGGATATTTTGATGTTGCCGGACTTGGATGCCGCCAACCCGCTCTACAAAGCCTTGGCTTTCTTTGGCGACCATATGGAAGCAGCAGCTGTACTCGTCGGCCCGAAAATCCCGGTCATTTTGCCTTCCCGCGCGGATGACCCGAAAGTGAAACTCAATGCTATTGCATTGTGCTCTTTCTTAAAGGACCAAAAATAGTTTAGAAAGGGGCGGCTTAACGGCCGCCCCTTGTTACGCTTATGAAAGAAAAATTCCTGGCTTTTATCCAACAGCATTACCGCCGCTACCACGATATTTTATTTTACACGCTTACGTTGAGTGTAATTATTGTGGCAACGGGAGTGGCGTTGCATATTTCGCACATCAAAGATGCGCGGGAACTGGAAAACTTGCGTGAGCGCGAAATTCCGGTGCAGGAATTTACCATTAAAGAAAAACCGATTTATGTAGCCTTGCAGGAAGCGGGTCTTTCTAACCAAGAAGTGGCGCAAATTGTGGGCAAACTTTCCACAGTGGCTGATACGCGCAAACTCCAAAAGAACGATGCCTATTCCCTGTCGGTAGATGCCGATGGGCATTTTATTATGCTGCTTCTTACGCAAGGTTTTAAACGCTATTATGTGGCCAATGTGGCCCACGTGGATGGTGCATTGGTGGCGGGGGTAAGCGACGTGGAAATTAAAACCCGCATTAAAACTGCCGCCGGAAAAATTAAAGGCTCTTTGTTTAACTCTATGCTTGCCCGGGGTTTGCAAGTGCCCCTCATTTTAGATTTTACGGATGCTTTTTCGTGGACGATTGATTTTAACACCGATACCCGCAACGGCGACGAGTATGCCGCCCTGTGGGAAGAAAATTATACAGCATCGGGCGAAATAACCGGCCAAGATTTGCTCGCCGCTTCTTATAAAAGTGCGGACGGCGGAACGACTTACGCTTTTTATTTTGAAGATGATTTTTATGATGAAACGGGCAAAATGAGCAAAAAGATGTTCTTGAAATCTCCCATCAGTTTCCGCAATTACCGCATTTCGTCGCGCTTTTCTTATGGGCGGTTACATCCTATTTTAAAAATCCGCCGCCCGCATTTGGGCATAGACTATGCCGCCCCCGCGGGGACCCCGGTTCAGGCTGTGGCGGACGGGACGGTAAAATTAGCCGGATATAAAGGCGGTTTTGGCAATTATGTGGAAATCCGCCACGCCAACGGCTATATGACCACTTACGGACATTTAAAGGGCTATGGCAAGGGTATTAAGGCCGGGGCCAAGGTCAAACAAGGGCAGACGGTGGGATATGTGGGAAGCACGGGCCTTTCTACGGGGCCGCACTTGGATTTCCGCGTTAAAGAAAAAAATAAGTTTGTAGATTTTTTGAAGATGAAAAACCGCAATTCCACGGTGCGGGATATCCCCAAAGAACAACGCAAAGAATTTGAGGACTTAAAAGTGTTATACTTAAAAGAATTAGAAGCAGCCCAAAAGGCGGCCTTTGCCCCTAAAAAGGACGCCGCGGAGGACAAAAATGAAGCATAAAAAAATCGCCATTACCGGCGGCCCCAATAGCGGTAAAACGACAGCCCTGTCGGTGCTGAAAGAAACCTTTGGCCCGCAAGTGGAACTCGTGCGTGAAGCCGCCACAATGATTTTTAGCGGCGGATTTCCGCGGCAGGATAACAGCCGCGCGCATATTGAAGCCGCCCAGCAGATTATTTTCGTAGCCACGAAGGAAATGGAAGAATTGGCGGAACAGACATCCGAGGCACCGCTTATCGTGTGCGACCGCGGTACAGTAGATGCATCCGTTTATTGGCCGGACGGCCCGGACGCATTTTTTGCGCATATGGGCACATCCTTGGAAGCGGAACTGGCGCGCTACGATGCCGTACTGCACCTGTCGCCGCCGTCCAACCCGGCCTTTTACCAATCTACGCACGTCCGTACGGAAACTTTGGACAAGGCATTTGAAATTGACCGCAAAATTTTAAAAATGTGGGAAAAGCACCCCAACCGTTTAGTTGTGGGCGGTACCGAACACTTTTTTGAAAAAGCGGAAGCCATTAAAAATTTTGTAGAAAAAATTATTAAAGGATAACTTATGAAAAAAATCGTTTTAACCGGCGGCCCCAGCGGCGGCAAAACCACGGCTCTTTCTATTTTGAAGGAAACCTTCGGTAACAAAATTGCCCTCGTGCAGGAAGCCGCAACCTTGATTTACAGCGGCGGTTTTCCGCGCAAGGACAACAGCCCTGTGCACATTGAACACGCCCAAAATATTATTTTTTATACTGTGCACCAGTTAGAAGAATTGGCCGAAAAGACCTCCAATGCCAAAATAATGGTATGCGACCGCGGGTCTATTGACGGAGCGGTGTATTGGCCCAAAGGCCCGGAAGATTTTTTTAAATCTATGCACAGTTCTTTGGAAGCGGAACTGGCGCGCTATGATGCGGTAATTCATTTGTCTCCGCCGCCCGAGAAAGATTTTTACCAGGCCACCAACGTCCGCACCGAAAACTTACAGCAGGCATTTGACCTGGACGACCGTATTTTGAAAATTTGGGAAAAGCACCCCAACCGCTTGGTTATCCCGCGGGAGAAACATTATTTTGAAAAGGCGGAAATTATTAAGAATTTTGTAGAAAAACTTATTTCCGAATAATTAGGAGTTGCACAATATGTGGAATCCATTTAAGAAAAAAGAAGAGACAGCGGCCCCGGCGGCCGAGCCGGCTAAAAACGGCAAAAAGGAATCTATTGAGGAGCGCATTGAGCGGGAGATTGATTCTCTGCCTGCTATGATTAAAAGTAAATTGCAGGATCCGACCATCAAAAAGCGCTTTATTGATATCGCCAAACGTATGGAAAAGGACGGGGTGGACTTTAAAAGTATCCGCCAAATGAAGAAGTGGATGAAGAACCACGAGGCCGAACTCCGTGCGGAAAACGGTACTGCGCCCGCCAAGGTGGAAACGGTGGTTCACCAAGGCCCCCGGATTGGACGCAACGACCCTTGCCCGTGCGGCAGTGGCAAAAAATATAAAAAATGCTGTGGTGCCGGAAAATAACGGCTTTTAAAGGAATAAAAAACCGCCCCGGGGAAATTTTCCCGGGGCGGTTTTAGGTTTAAGTTATCTTATTTCTGCAATCTGTTTAAGCGGCCTTGGGCACGGGAAGATAATTTGTTGGTGGGATGATTAATAATCAGCCGTTTGTATATTTCTATGGCTTGCGTGTTTCGGCCCTGTTGTTCGTAAGCGGAAGCCAAATCAAACATAATTTGCGGTGCACGCGGCCCGGCGGGATGCGCCACGAGGGCTTTTTCCAATGCCTGCATATATTTGGTTTGGTCGTGCATACGCTTTTTGGCTACATTGGCGGCTTCCAAGAGAGAGAACGTGCACTTTTCTTCGTCCGCACTAAACACATTGGCCGTTTTTAACAAAGTGTTATATGCTTCTCCGTAATTCTTGGTTTTTACATACACATCAGCCTTGCCGCGGTACGATTCATATGCGGCTTTTGTATTGCCCAGCAGTTCAATGGATTTGTCGTAATTAATAAGCGCGCTGTCAAACTGTTTGTTGTTTTCATCCAAAATGGCCATATGCTTATAAACGACACCCGTTTCGGAGGAGCCGGGAAACTCCCGCAGTACACGCGTATAATATGCAGTAGCGTTGGCGGTGTCCTTTAAATTGTCGGCATAAATATCCCCAATAAGACGCAAACTGGCTGCTTTATAAGGTGTGGCAGGATACAGTTCTCCCGCTTTTTTGTATTGCGAAATAGCGGCTAAATAGTTTCCGTTTAGGCGGTGCAAATCTCCGTACCACAATTCCACTTTGTCGCCGTTTTCGTACTTGGGATGAAGCGCAAAAAAGGTTTCAAACGCTTGCGCGGCGGGCGCATACAAGGTGCGTCCCGGCAATTTAGAGAGCGCATACAAGGCTTCGGCTTCGCGGTCCGCTTCCGTGTCGATTTCCGCGGGTAGCGGAAGTGCAAAGAGTTGGTTTGCCGTTTCGCGCGCGTCTGCCTTTACGGCCTCGGCGGCTTGCGGCAAAAGCGCTTTTAATGCGTTGATATCTGCCGAGGGAAAGACCTTGCGTAGTTTAAAGAGCGAAACCAGCGCATTTGCATTGTCCTGCGCGCGTAAATAAAGGCGCGTTTGAAGCAGAAGTGCATCTGCCGTAGCGGCTTGCCCGGGATTTTGCGATACCCAAGTGCCTACATTATCTGCCAATGTTTTGGCGAAGGCGCGCTCGTCGCGGGTGGGGTCGGCGGAAATCGTGAGTGCCTGTTTTTTATAAAAATCCAACGCGGCGGACATATCGGCCGCTTTTACGGCCGGGGCGGCTATTAAAACCGCCGGGCTTGCGGCTCCGGCCTCGCGGGCACAGGCCGCTTTTACGGCCGGGGCGGCTATTAAAACCGCACTTAAAATAAGTAATAGTTTGCGCATAAGTTATCTGTAATTGGTGAATTGGAGTTCTACGCCGAAGTCGCCCCCTCTTAAAAGGGCCATCGTGTTTTGGAGTTCGTCTTTGGATTTGGACGATACGCGCAACTGGTCGCCCTGGATAGAAGCGGAAACCTTTAATTTAGCATCTTTGATGGCTTTGGTAATTTCCTTAGCCTTGTCCGACGGGATTCCTTGTTGGATTTTTACCGTTTGTTTGGCATTACCGCCCAAAGCGGCTTCAATTTTTTGCGGTAACATATTTTTAAGCGGAATGCCGCGTTTGGCAATACGCGTAAAAATGATATCGCGCAGGGTATTTACTTTATATTCGTCGCTGGAACCGAGTTTCAGTTCGTTATCCTTTTGGTTTAGTTCAATTGTAGAATTGGTACCTTTAAAATCGTAGCGGTTAGTGATTTCTTTATTGGCGGCGCTGACGGCTTCCGCGATTACGTTCAAATCCACCTTGGATACCACGTCAAAACTATAATCTGCCATAGAAATTTCCTCCTCAAAAAGTTTTTCAATTTATTTCCTATATTATATCTTTTTTTGTACAATGGTTTTATCGGCGGGGGCAGTTGCGCCCAGGGCGTTTCCCGCCAATTTTATGGAGGTTTGCAGCCGGAGTTTCCCTGCTTCGGCGGTAATTCGCTTATGAACATCAAAATTCGTTTGACTGCAATGAACTTTCTCCAATACGCCGTTTGGGGCGCGTACCTTACTTCTATGGGTACCTTCCTGGCCGGGGCCGGATTGGCGGAAAATATCGGTTGGTTTTACGCGGTGCAAGGTTTTGTATCGCTTTTTATGCCGGCTATTATCGGCATTGTGGCGGACCGCTGGGTTCCTGCGCAAAAACTGTTGGGCCTGTGCCATTTATTGGCGGCGGCCGGTATGGCCGGAGCGGCTTATTTCGGCTCGCTTCCCCAAGTGAGTTTTTCGCTGGTGTTTGCCTGCTATACGTTTAGTGTAGCCTTCTATATGCCCACGATTGCTCTTTCCAACTCCGTGGCTTATACGGCATTGCGCCAAGGCGGTTTTAATACGGTGTCCGCTTTCCCGCCCATCCGCGTATTCGGCACGGTCGGTTTTATTTGTGCGATGTTGACCTCCAACTTTACGGGTTTCCAAAATACCTATATGCAATGGTATTTCTCCGGCATTTTGGGTGTGATTTTGGGCTTGTATTGCTTTACCTTGCCTGCCTGCCCCACTTGCACGGAAAAAGCCAAATCTTTGGCCGAAGCATTGGGTCTCAAAGCGTTTGCGCTTTTTAAAGAAAAAAAGATGGCTATCTTTTTTATCTTCTCTATGTTGTTGGGTATGTCCTTACAAATTACCAACGCTTATGCCAATCCGTTTATTAACGGTTTTAATTCCTTGGCTGGTTTTGCCGGCTCTTGGGGGGCCAATAATGCCAACGCGCTGATTTCGCTGTCCCAAATGTCCGAAACATTGTGCATTTTGCTGATTCCGTTCTGTCTGAAACGCTTTGGTATCAAAAAGGTAATGCTTATGAGTATGATTGCGTGGGTGTTACGCTTTGGGTTCTTCGGCCTTGGAAATCCGTCCACCGCGGGCGGCATTGTGCTGTTAGTAGCCTCTATGATTGTATATGGGGTGGCGTTTGACTTCTTTAACGTGTCCGGCTCCCTGTATGTGGATAAAGAAACCGACCCGGCGATTCGTTCCAGCGCGCAGGGTGTATTTATGCTGATGACCAACGGCTTTGGCGCAATGATTGGTACGCTGGGCGCCCAGTGGGTCATTAACAAATTGGTAAACGTCCATATTAATGCTTATACGGCGGCGAACGGCTTTTTGCCGGAAGGTGCGGTGTATCCGGCGGATGTTTCCCATACCATTATGACCGGGTGGAGCGAATCGTGGTTCGTTTTTGCGGGCTTCTCCTTGGTGGTGGCTATCCTGTTTGCCTTTATTTTTAAATACAAACACGTGCCGGAAGCGTAAGAGTTTTACTTGCGAAAAAAGGCGCCTTTTAACGGGGCGCCTTTTTTGTGGCTGGTACAGTAATATTTTTGCGCAAGTGGAAAAACTGGCCACAAAAAACCGCCCGAAAAGGGCGGTTTTAAAGGTGTTGCAAGACTTATTATTTGGCGGCAGCGGCTTTGTTAGCGGCTTTGGCCAAGCGGGATTTCTTGCGGGCAGCCGTTTTCCAGTGGATTACGTTCTTTTTGGCGGCCTTGTCAATGCAAGATTCGGCTTTTTTCAAGTCTTCTTTGAGTGTGGTGGCTTTCGTGGTAGCGGAAGCGTTCACAGTTTTGGTGGCTAAGCGGACTTTTTTAATCAAGCCCTTGTTAGCGGAAGTTCTTTTTTCGGCTTGGCGCTGCGCTTTGATAGCGCTAGTGTGCCGACCAGTTTTAAGTTTTGCCATTTATATAGTTCCTCTAATAGAAAAATCGGGTTACTAATATTTTATCCTTTTATTGCCGCGGGGTCAACTGATTTTTTTCGGTTAAGCAGGCAGTGCGCCTGAAATGTTACAATAATTTTATGGACCCGCGCCTAGATATTTTACCAAATAAACCCGGTGTTTACATAATGCGTTCCAAAGAGGGCACGATTATTTATGTAGGCAAGGCCAAAAATTTGTCCGACCGGGTGAAACAATATTTCCAAGAGTCTAACCTGTATTCACGCGGGTGGAAACTGCCTTGCCTGTTGCCGCTTATTGCTAAAATAGATTATATTACTACCGCCAGTGAACGTGATGCGTTGGTATTGGAAGAAAAATTAATCAAGCAATACCAGCCGTTTTTTAATTCGCTGGGCAAAGACGGCAAGAGTTACCCTTATTTAAAACTGACAATGGGGGAGGACTTCCCGCGTTTGCATTTAACGCGCCGGGTGGTGCGCGGGAAAGACCTGTATTTTGGGCCGTATCCTAAATCTAGCATTGTAAAAAGTTTAATGCGGTTTTTGTGGAAGAGCAAATATGCCCCCTTGCGACCGTGTAAATGGAACTTTTCGCGCGAAAAGGAATTGGACCCGCGCAAAATTAACACCTGTATTTATTATCATACCGGGCAATGTCCGGCTCCGTGTGCAGGTAAAATTTCGTATGAAGATTACCGCAAAATTGCCGAGCGTATGGCGCAATTTTTAGAAGGGCACTTTGGCAACATTACCGAAAATATCACGCGGCTTATGAAGGAACACTCCGCCAAGTGGGAATACGAACAGGCGGCTGTTTACCGCAATTTTCTGCACGCCTTGGCCCATATGCAGGAGCGGGTATTGGTGGGCCAGTTTAAAGATGACAAAATCACAACCGCTATGGAAAATACGGATAAGTTAAAACGGCTGGCGCAGGTAATCGGTTTAAATAAACTGCCTGCGCATATTGAAGCGTTTGATAACTCCCATTTATTCGGGCGCGAAGCGGTGGGCTGTGTCGTGTGTTATATCAATGGCGAAAAAAATCACGAACACTACCGCCGTTTTAAAATCCGCTCCAAACTGCCCGAGCGCGGGGGAAGTGATTTTACGATGATGGAGGAGAGTGTTTTCCGCCGCCTGCGCCAAATAAAAAAGGACCCGTCCCAAGCGCCCGATTTAATTTTATTAGACGGTGGCAAGAGCCAAATTACAGCCGCGTTAAACGCCTTTGACCGCGCAGGCATTTATATTCCCTTTATCTCGCTTGCCGAAACCCACGAGGGCATTTATCTGCCCGGAGCGGAGGAAAGCATTAAACTGCCCATTGGCGACCCGGCTTTAAATCTGCTGATGGAAATCCGCGACGAGGTTCACCGCTTTGCCATTACCTATCACCGCACCCTGCGTAATAAAGAAACGCTTTCAAACGGTCCTATGTCTGCCTAGGACCTTTGGCCCTTGTTTTGGCTGGCGAGCAAACTTATAATAACAGTATGAACAAAACACTTACGCTGATGCTGTCATCTCTTTTTATCCTCGCTTTTTCCGGCGCGGCGCAAGCCCAGCGCGGGCAACTCCCGCCTGTAAAAGTTCCGGCCGGTGCTATGGAAAAGGTTGTTAAAAATGCCTTTCCCAAAGTTTATTATACCCCCGGTATTAATTCTGCCATTACGCAGGCCCAACATATGTGGAAACTGCGCGCCTTGCGTGGACAGCGCGATTTAAACGCGATAAAAGTATGGGCGGGCGAACAGAATTTGCTCCCTGATTCTAAATTTTACAAGGCGGCCACCAAAGATTTGTCCTATTTACGCAAGCATTTAAAACAGGTGGATGTGCTGATTGACCGAAATGTCGTACACGTTAATTCCGTGCCTTACATCCAACTGCTGCGCGGAAAAAACCGTATTTTTATTGCAACGGAGTGGAACGAAGGCTCAAAGTTGCAACTTTCCAATTTGCTTACGTCCTTGCGAAAATTAAATCCCGGTAAGCAAATTGTGGTGGCAAGCCCGTATTTCCCGGCAGATGGAACATATAAGTCTGGTTCTTATGTGGCGTTTCAGCAAAAGAACGGCTCGGACTCATTTGTGAAAACGGTTTTGCGCGATTCCGACGCAATGCTCATCCCGCTGACGACCGAACCGGGCTCCACCGTACAAAGTACCTTGGCCTCTTGGAGCGATGAATTGCAGCCTTATTATGCGGCGGCTTCGTTTGGTAAAACGGAAGAAGTGCTTGTGATTATTGCCCAACCAATGTTTATTGAAGGCGGCGAAGGCTCCCTGCGCCGTGCGCATATGCACTCCCCGATTTTGAATAAAGACCAATCGGTTACGTTTTCTATCCGCACCAAGGACGAAAACAATTTAACTGATTACAAATGGGGTCTTTTGGCCACCCACGTCCGCCGTTTGTTGCCTCCGCCGTATGTTTCCGGTTGGACGCAAAATGCCTTTGTGGATAAAGTGGCACCGGAACTTTCCGATGCGGTGGGGACAGATATATTTATTCGTGTTTGTCCGCAAGTGGTAAGTAACCGTCCCCAAAAATAAGAATTTCCCAAAGAAAAGCCGCCCCTTTTGAGGCGGCTTTTTTATGCGTTTTAAAGCATAAAAAAGCGGGACTTAAAAGCCCCGCTTGGTATTTTTTATTATTTGAAACTGGCCGTACCTAATTTTTGCTGTAAGTAGGTTTTCAAGCCGGACGGGTCGCCCGTGTGGGAAATGGCCTCTTGGTAACTTATTTGCTTGCGGATGTACAAATCTCCCAATGCCTGGTTCATTGTAATCATACCCATACCCACACTGGTCTGCATGGTGGAAATAATTTGCTCGGCTTTGCCGTCGCGGATTAAACTGCGTACGGCGGAGTTGGCAAGCAACACTTCGCACGCCATAGCACGACCGCCCGTTAAAGTGGGGATTAACTGCTGGGATAAAATGGCCTCCAACACGAAGGACAACTGCGTGCGGATTTGGGGCTGTTGGTTGGCCGGGAACACGTCAATAATACGGTTGATGGACTGTACTGCGTCGTTGGTGTGCAGTGTAGCAAACACCAAGTGCCCGGTTTCTGCCAAGGTAAGACAGGCTTCCATCGTTTCGCGGTCGCGCAATTCGCCGACCAGAATAATATCCGGGTCCTGACGCAAAAAGTGCTTTAAGGCGTCTGCGAACGAAAGCGTATCAGCACCCACTTCACGCTGATTGACGATACTGCGTTTATGCGGGTGCACGAATTCAATAGGATCTTCTACCGTCATAATGTGGTTGCTTTCGTTCATATTCAGGTAGTTAATCATACTGGCCAAAGAGGTTGATTTACCGGACCCGGTGCAGCCCGTTACCAACACAAGCCCTTTGTTTAACTTCATAATGTTATACACCACGGGCGGTAAATTGAGTTGTTCAAACGATTTAAATTCGTTAGGAATAGAACGCAATGCGGCGGCCACACAGCCTTTTTGTTTATAGACGTTTACACGAAGACGGCCCAAGGATTTAAGACCGATAGAGCAGTCCAACTCCAACTTGTCTTCAAACTGTTGGCGTTGTTCGTCGGTTAAAATGGAGTAAATGAGTGTCTGGGCGCTTTCTTTGGTCAAGGCTTCAAACGGTGTGGCATACAAGCGGCCCTGAATACGCAATACAGGCGGCACGCCTACCGTTAAGTGAATATCGGAAGCGTTTTTTGCTTTCATCATTTTAAATAAATCGTCCATCAATATCATATTAGCCCTCTCGTCGTTATTGAATTTTGCCTAGCAAGTCCAGCGCCACATTGTTTAGCGCGCCGGTTAAAGTCCCTTTTGAAACGTCCGCTTGGAATACATATACAATGGGTTCCATACGGGTTTTGGTTAATCTGTATTTTACAATATATGCGTTTTTATGCAAAGGCTCTGCGGACCACGCCCCTGTATATCCTTGGGAAAGTTTATCCCGGTATAAGTGGTCCAAATACGCGGCCACAGTGCCCCGTCCGCCGGAAAGAGTATAGTTTTGCACGGCCGATAATGCCTTGTCCGAAGCGGAAACGGCTTGCGGTTTAACAGCCGGGGGCGGAGCGGGCGGTAAAATTTCATCATCCGTGGCGGGGATGGTTTTTTCTTCCGGCACCAGTTCGGTGGATACCGGGGCGTTTTGCGCGTCTTTATCTTGCCCGCCTGCCGGCATTGGGTTAAACATTAATAAAATGCCTATTGCCAAAAGTGCCACCAATACCGCTAAGGCCGCCATTGCTTTTTTGTTGTTGCGGTTGGGAGCAATACGCTCGTTTTGTGTATCGGTTAAAAACTGTTGAATTTCGGGCGTGGGTTTTAGCCTTGGGCGCACTTGATTAACTGTCGGCATTACGGGCACGCTTTTAATCGGCTCTTGAATTTCGGGCGTAGCCTTTACCTTTAAGGCCCCTACCAAAATATCCTCTACTGGCTCGTTATCCTGTTGGGCTAATTCCTGCACCTCGGCCCCTTGCGTGACGGGTTCATCTCCGGGCGTGGCAAGAACAACCGTAGTTTCCGGGTCAGATGCTGCTTTTATTTCCTGCTGAGCCGGCTCGGCCTGTTCGGGTTGGTCCGCAGGCGGATTAACAGGCTCTTTGGGTGTTTTAACTTCGTTTTGCAAAGGCGTATCCGTGGCCGGGGCGGATTCGTCCATAACCGGTGCGGCAATATCTGCCGAGGGAACTTCTTGCTCAGCCGGGAGTACAGGTTCCGGGCCTTGCGGCATAGGAGGCAACTCACTTTCCGGCTGATCCACTACGGGTAAGGTGAAAGTTGTCGCGGCTTTGGATTCAGTCTCCGTCGGCCCGGGGGTAAGTTCTGGGTGTTTCGGCCCGGGTTCTGTTGGCTTAGATTCCGCTTGCGCGGGTTCGGATTTAGCCACTTCTGCGGGCTTTTCCTCCGGTGTATTTTGTCCGGCGGACGAGTCTGATAAAATTTGTGTTTTCGCCCCGTGAACGGTTAGTTCCATTTCCTCTTCCGGCTCGGCAGACATGGGGATAGAAGCGGGCTCCGGTTTTTTTTCCTCTTGCGGAGCAATTTGCTTTGCAACGGCGGGGGCCGCAGGCTCCGGCTTGGCTTGCGGTTCTTCGTCCGGCTCCTCTGTAAATTCGTCAAAGGGGTCTTGATCTACTATCTTGTCTGCGGGAGGAGTAGTTTTATTTAATTGTTTGGCTAGGGTCCGGGCCAAGTTCATATCCGAATTTTCATTTGGGTCCGGGATGCCTAAAATGTTGCCCAAGTCGCCCCCCTGCATATTGTTGAAATAATCTTCAATCGGCCCGGGTTTGGCCGGTTTTTGGGGGATTTTAAGCGAAGACGGCGGTTCTGTGGCCGGTTCTTGCGCTCCTGCCAGCGGGGAACGCTCTTTTAAAAGAGTGTCCATTTCCTTATCAAAAGTGTCAGTATCTAATTCTTCTTCTTCGGCGGGTGCAGGCTCGGCGGACAGTTCTTCAAAGGCAGAGGCCATTTTCCAACTGTCTTCCTGGTCGCTGTTGTTTTCGGGGCAGACCAAACTGGTGGGGGCGAAGCCGGGCCGCGCCGCAAGTTCCAGCGGCGTAAACGGCCCGACTACATCACTTCCGTCAAAAAGCCAATATTTCACGGCTATCCCTGCCCCCTGGGGCGCGTTGCTATTTGCAGAATTTCAGCGCGTTAGTAAGGCGCGCGAGGACTTTTTCCTTGCCCATATATTCCAACATTTTGAACAAGGTCGGTCCGTGCGTGCGGCCGGAAACGGCTACGCGCACCGGGTGGAAGATTTGGCCGGCCTTCATACCGTTGGCCTTGGCATAAGTGCGTGCGGCTGTTTCTAAGTTGGCTTCGGTGAAGTCGGCTAACTCGCCATACACTTTGATAATGCCTTCCAACACTTGCTTGGCTTCGGGCTTGGCAAATACTTTGTCCAAGGCTTCCTGTTCAAATACGGGCTCTTCAAAGAAGAAGCGGATTAAATCCGGAATTTCGGTTAAGAGTTTATACTTTTCCTGTTCCAAACCGATAATGCCTTCCAGTTTGGCACGGTCCGTACCGGACACGTTAATACCCGCTTTTTCAATAAACGGCATAGCCAAGTCGGTCAAGCGGTTAAGCGGCGTAGCGCGGATATATTCTCCGTTCATCCAGTTCAATTTTTCCGGATCCATTACGGCCGGGCTGGGCTGGCAGCCGGAGATATCAAATTTTTCTTCCAGTTCGCCGGGTTTAAAGAGTTGCTGGGAATCGGGGGTGGCCCAACCGAGCAAGGCCAAGTAGTTTTTAAGTGCTTCGGGTAAGTAACCCATATTGCGAAATTCCACTACGTTGGTCGCGCCGTGGCGTTTGGAAAGTTTTTTGCCGTCCGGTCCGTGAATCATAGACAAGTGGGCAAAAATCGGTTCCTTCCAACCCAAAGCGTGATAAATTTGAATTTGCGCCGGGGTGTTGGAAATATGGTCATCCCCGCGGATAACGTGCGTCATACGCATTAAGTGGTCATCTACCACTACGGCAAAATTGTAAGTGGGGTACCCGCTCGTTTTTTGGATGACGAGGTCGTACAAATCTTTGCTGGCGAATTTAACGTGTCCGCGAATCATATCGTCCCACTCCACATCGCCTTCCTGCGGCATACGGAAACGGATAACGTATTTGCGGCCTTGGGCTTCCAACTCTTTTTGTTGGGCTTCCGTCAGGTGGCTGCACTTGCCGCTGTATTTGGGCGGGCGGTGTTCAGCCAAGCATTTTTGGCGGTTTTCTTCCAGTTCTTCCTCGGTGCAATAGCATTTATAGGCTTTGCCTTCGGCTAACAGTTGGTCAATATATTTTTTGTAAATGCCCATATCGGCACGTTGGGCCTGGTAATACGGGAAATCCGGCCCTTTGTTGGTGCCGTCGGGCATTGGGCCTTCGTCCCAGTTCAAATTCATCCATTGCATACCTTCAAAGATAGCATCAGTAGAGGCCTGCGTGGAACGTTCCTCGTCGGTATCTTCAATGCGGAGTAAAAAAGTGCCTTTGTTTTTTTTAGCGAAAAGGTAGTTGAAAAGCGCCGTGCGCACGCCGCCGATGTGTAAGAAACCAGTCGGGGACGGGGCAAATCTAACTCTTACGGTCATAGTGTTGTTAAGTCCTCTTTTAAATATGAATACGTATATAGGTATATTATACTTATTATGGAAAATTTTTTAAAATATAAAAAACAGTTTTTTAGAAAAAGGAGAGGTTTGTGGGTGCATTTTTTGTGGTGGCTGCGGTGATTATGTGGCTGATGCAGGTAACGGTTGGGGCTTGGTTGTTTGTATCTTTCCCGCAGTTAGGGTGGAAATATCCGGTCGCGTTGTTTCCTTTGCTGCTGACGATACTAATGTTTGCGGGGTTGGGGTACACGCGCACGCATTGGGGTGTGTGGGAAAGTTGGCTTTATTATTTTTCTTATGCGTGGATGGGGCTGGTGTTTTTGGGGTTTTGTGTTTGTGCCGGTTTTGCTGTCTTGCATTGGATTTTAAACCTGTGTCATTTTAATTGCCGTGCGTGTCTGGGCATTTTGAGCGTGGCAACAATGTGCACCGTATTTGGTATGGCCATTTATGGGGGAATTTCGGCCCCGCGTTTAAAACGTATTTCTGTAACGGTGCCCGGGGCGCCCAAAATGAAAATTGCGCTTTTGTCCGATTCTCACTTGGGAATGGGGGTATCGTATAAGCGGTTTGACAAAGTGATGAGCCGTATTGAAGCCGAAAAGCCGGATTCCTTGCTGGTATTGGGAGATGTGTTTGAATACGGGCCGGAGCGCGAGAAGTATGCTGCCCGCATTAAAAATTTACTTACTGCGCAGGGCACTTATGGAGTGTTTGGCAACCACGAGTATTATGTCGGGTACGAAAATTCCAAAGAATTTTTTAAAGAATCGGGCATTACTCTTTTGGAGAACGGTCTGGCCCAAATGCCAAACGGCGTGCAAGTGGTGGGCATAAAAGATGCCAAAACCGTGCATATGACCCCCCAAGAGGCCGAAGCGGTGCTTGCAAAAGCGGACAGGCAAAAACCGCTTATCTTTTTAAGCCACACGCCCGTATTTGCCGAAGAAGCCGCCCGGCACGGTGCCGCCCTGATGTTCAGCGGGCACACGCACAACGGGCAGATTTTCCCCTTTAAATATTTGGTACGCCTTCAATTTCCGCGCGTTTACGGTTTGTTTGAAGTGGAACAAATGAAATTTTACATTACGTCGGGTATGTTTTACTGGGGCGTTCCTTTGCGTTTTTTGGCCCCGGCGGAAATCCCGGTAGTAGAGGTTAATTACTAATGAAAAAACTCCTGTTGTCCGTCGTCTGTCTTATGTGTGCCTTGCCGTTGGCGGCGCAGACGCGTTTTGAAGATTTGTCCCCGGAGGAACAACTGGGGCAGACCCTGGTGGTGTTTGTAGATGTGGACAGCGCGGAATTGGTCCGCCCGGCGATAGAACAGGGAAAAATCGGCGGTGTGCTTATCCAATGGGGGAATTATTCTTTGGCAGAAACAAAAAAATTAGTGGATAAACTGCAAACTTGGGCCGCCAACAGTCCGCATAAAATTCCGCTGTTTATTTCCATTGATTACGAGGGCGGCACTGTTTATACTCCTATTACGCTTGGTTTTGACTATTTGCCTACCAATATGATGCTTTCTGCCGCGCGCGATGAAGAAGGGGCCGCCACAATCGCCTATTTGGCCGGGTTGGAATTGCGCCGCGCGGGGGTGCATATTAATTTTTCCCCGGTTCTGGACGTAAACAGTAACCCGCATAACCCCATTATCGGGGTGCGTTCCTTCGGTTCGGACCCGGCGAGCGTAACCCGTATGGGCGGTGCGCTGATTAACGGATTTAAGGCGGCGGATATTGTCAGCGTAGTGAAACATTTTCCGGGCCACGGGGACACCTCCGCCGATTCCCATTATGATGTCCCGGTCGTGCGGGCCAGTTATTCCCAACTGCAAAAAATCCATTTGGCTCCCTTTGAGGCTGCCGTTAAACAAGGCGTGCCGGGCGTGATGACAGGGCATATTTTATATCCGGCTTTGGATAATAAAAACGTGGCTACATTTTCGCGCCCGATTTTGCAAGATTTATTACGCGGCACGATGGGTTTTAAAGGCCTAATTGTTACCGATAGTTTGGATATGAAGAGCGCCACCTCCTATTGTACTATTCCCGGCTGCGCGGTGCGCGCGCTGGAAAGCGGTGCGGATATGATTTTACTGGGGCGGTATATAAAACCCGTGTCGGTATTTTCGCAAGTGTGGCGTGAGGTGCAAGCCAAGCATTTGGAACCGGTGGTGGAGGATGCCGCCCGCAAGGTATTTGATTTAAAAAAACAAATGGGTCTATTGGATAATTCCCGTGCGGTTCCGGCCCCTATTGAAGAAGCCTACCATATGGCACTAGCCAAAATCAGCGCGGAATCGGTAACGTTGGTCCGGGACAGAAAAAAACTGCTTCCGTTTAAACCGGCCGCCAATAAAAAGCCGACAGTGTGCGCGGTCTTTTTCGCCCCGGCGCGCTTTGCGGACCAATTGATGAGTTTTTCTAAACCGTTTTTGCAAAAGGGGTGGACGATACGCAGTTACAACGCGGCATTGACCCCGCGCAAGAAAGACAGCCAGCGTGCCGCCGCTTGTGCAAAGGGCGCCGATTTGCTGATTGTAACCAGTTTACAATGGGCCGATAAAACCAACATCAACCAAAAAAACGCTATTAACGGCCTGATAGGGGAAAACCCGAATACGGTATTTATCTCCACAATGAGCCCGTACGATATAAAAAATTACCCGGAGGCAGATGTGGTGTTGGCTACCTACGGGTTAAATAAATATGTATTGCAAACCGCGGCAGACATTATTTTGGGCAACCAATCTGCTCACGGCGTATTGCCTGTGGATCTGCCGGATGTGCAGAATTAAGATTTCTTTTCTTGCCGCTTGGCATTGATAAATTCATATACCGCAGGCAAAAGTGAAAGAATAATAATCGCTACAATCACATAGTGAAAGTGATTTTGCACAACGGGTAAATCGGCAAAAAAATAGCCGCCCAACGTAAAGAGCAGTACCCACAGCGCCGCGCCGATTACATTATACGAAGCAAAATGGAAATAGGTCATCTTGCCAATTCCCGCTACGAACGGGGCAAAAGTGCGGATAATGGGGATAAAGCGCGCCAAAATAATGGTTTTTCCGCCATATTTTTCATAAAAAGCGTGTGCTTTATTTAAATGGTCTTTATTCAAAAAGATGCTGTCTTTTTTGGTAAACACCTTGGGCCCTAGCCATTTGCCGATTTCGTAATTGCAAAAATCGCCCAATACCGCCGCCGCAAAGATGACGGGTATCAGCAAAGGCAAATTAATTGCGCTGCCGTGCGTAGCCGCCAAGGCCCCACAGGCAAACAGCAGGGAATCGCCCGGCAAAAAGGGGGTAACCACAAGGCCCGTTTCGCAAAAAACGACTGCAAAAATAACAATATAGAGCCAAATTCCCATCCAGGCGGCCCAAGAATTTAAATGCACGTCCAAGTGCAAAAAAATATCCACTACTTGTGATAATAGTTCCATATATAAATTGTAGCAAAAAATGTTTTTTAAAAAATTATCCCCGCTCGGGTAGCGAATATGGTATAATTTTTATACTTACCTACCGGTAAGTATAAAAATACAGAGAGGAAAAAATGAAAAAACTTCTAGTTGTTGCCGTTTTTCTTTTAGGACTGGCGTTTAATGCGCAAGCCCGTGCCTATCAAACGGGAGATGTTTTATTGGGAGCGGCTTTTGTGGCTTCCCCATTAGAGTTAGGGACCGATTGGGGCGAGGTAAATGTGGACGACCAAACGGATAATATTTCGCACGATGCTAAGTTGGGTCATCCGGGCCTTGGAGGGGAAATTTCCGCCTTGTATTTTGTGCATCCGCGTGTGGCCTTGGGCGTATTGGCTGAAGACCAAAATTTTGATACGGACCTTTCCAGCGGCTGGCAAATTAACACCAGTACCCGCCAACGCAATTATATGTTGGCTTCGCGTATATTTTTGACCGATACGGAAAATTTGTATAAGGTTTATTTGCCCTTGGCCGTAGGCGTGGCGCGTACCGATATGACGGTGGATTTTACCACCAATGAGCATTTCCGCTATACAGGCTTTGCGGGGCACGCCGGATTAGGGGTAGAACGCGCCTTAACAGACCGTTGGGCCTTGGATTTAGAGGTGCGCTATAATGTGAACCGCTTTCACGCTTCTAAGCAGGTTTCAGCGGGGCCGCACGCCGGACACCATGTTACCATTTACCCGCGCGCAGCCTATGTAACCACGTCGTTGCGGATGCTGTACCGGATTTAACGGAAGATTTGACGTCGGGGGGTAGAACCGATGAAAGGGGCGGCTTTTATAAGCCGCCCCTTTGCTATTTGTTAAAAAGTGTAAGCAAAATGCCTTTTAGTACGATTTTAGGGTCTGTGGCTGATGAAGATTTAAAGGCGCTGTCCGCATCAATAATGCGGTTTAAGGCATTTAAAAAGTTTTTGGAAGGGGGAAACATCCGGGCCGAACTGACAAGGCGGTTTTCCCAATACATCAGGCCTGCGGCCCGTAAGATTTCAGCCGGGGCCATACCTGCTTCGGACAGGCGTTTAATACGCGCCATTTTTAAAATGGGAAACGTTATTTTGCTTAAAATGCCTATTGGCTCCTCGCCGTCGTCCACCAGTTTATCAACCAGTTGTACGGCCCGGTTTTTGTTACAGGCGGTAATCGCGTTGGAAAGTTCAAAGGGATTTTCTTCTTTGCTAAACCCGATGCAGGCCAATACATCCTCTTTGGTGATGGTTTTGTTTTCCCTGTCCAGCGTGTATAAGTACAACTTTTCAATTTCGTTGTCTAATGCTGCCAGTTCCCCGCCGATACTTTCACACAGTAAATCTACGGAAGCAAAATCTGCTTTCAGGCCCTTTTCCTGCATTTTTTGGCGGACCCACATATTCAAATCGTCTTTTTTCAGTTCGTCAAAATTGACCACGCGCCCGGCATCAGAGCAAATTTCTGCCAAAACTTTTTCCGTTTTCATCTTTTTGGAATCGTTGTGGGTTAAAATAAATGTAGTGGTTGGGAGCGGGTTATCCAGATAGCGGATAAGTGCTTCCTTTGGCTCTTTGCGCAGTTTTTCTATGCCGGTCAATACGATAAGGCGGGCGTCTGAAAAGACGGGGGAGGTGTTTGCCAAAGCCAATACTTCGCCCAGGTCCGCTTTATCCGCTTCGCTTTGAAAGGCATTAAAATCGTCCGGGTGGAGAATTTCACGGATTTTTTGAATAATTAAATTTTTGCGATAGACATCTTCCCCCGTCAGTAAATAGACGGGGGAAATGGTATTTTGCGCAAGTTCTGCGGATAATTTTTCGGCGGTAATTTTAGGCATTTTAGTGTGTGATTGTAGTATATTCCGGGTTGTTCATCACTTTCTTTTTATTTTCGCTCATCACCGAACCAAAGCCGTCCACGGTACGTTTGACAATATCCCGGGATAGTTTTTCAAAAACCACGTCGCGTGCCTGCACTTCGGTCATTCCGCCCGGAAGCGTAGAGGCCGAATAAATCTGCGTGCCTAAAAAGGCCGGCTCGCGCCATACGGGGGCATTAGTGGTTTTGTCCATAAACACGACATCCAGCCAAATATCCATACGGTAAACGGTGGGAATCAACTGGCTGTCGTACTGAATAGGAACATTTAAATAGCGGGAAATAGTAGTAACCACTACACCCTCGGCATTGGAATTTTCGGAAACGATTTGATAGGACCCGTTGCGCAAAAACTCATCATAAAGTTCATTGTAAAATTTATCTTCCAGCGCAAAGACTTCCGTTTTGTTCAAAATCGGCCGCACCGCAATTTTTTTGATATGTTGCGGCATAATTTGGGCCTGCGGTTTGTAAACAGCCCCTTCACTGGCGCAAGCGGCCAAAGCCGCCGCGGCGCACAAAGCACAGATAAATTTTTTCATACAAACTCCCTTTATTTTTTAGGTGCGGCCACGATACTTACCATACGGCCGGGTACAACGATAATTTTTTTGATTTCCAAGCCCTCTAAACTGCGTGCAACTTTGGGGCTGGCAAGCGCAATTTTTTCAATTTCCGCACGTTCGGCATTTCTGGGGACGGACACGCGGTCGCGCACTTTGCCGTTTACCTGCACGCCGATTTCGGCCGTATCGTCCTGCATCAAGGCCTCGTTGGGTTTCGGCCAGGCCGATTTGACCACAAAGCCTTCGTAGCCCTTTTGCTGCCAGATTTCTTCGGTCAGGTGCGGGGCAAACGGATGCAAAAGTTTTAAGAACGTTTGGAACGTATCTTGGCTGATTTGCGGCAACTTGCTGATGTCGTTGAACAATACCATTAAAGAAGATATCGCCGTATTAAAGCGGAAATTTTCAATATCTTCGCCTACTTTGGCAATGGTTCTGTTCTTTAAAATTTCACTCTTGCGCGGATCGGCCTCAGGTACAATTTTAACCGTATCCGTCCACCCGCAAACACGTTTCAAAAAGCGTGTTACACCTTCAATCCCTTTCATATCCCAGGGTTTGCTGGCTTCAAACGGGCCCATAAACATTTCGTACATACGGAACGCATCTGCGCCGTATTGCGTAAGGATATCGTCGGGATTGACGACGTTCTTTTTGGATTTGGACATCTTCTCCACCATGGGGGAAAGTTCCTCCCCGGTGGTTTTTAAATAGGCTTTGCCGTCTTTAAAGTCAATTTCTTCGTAGCCGTGGTAGTTTCCCATTTTATCGCGGTACGAGAACGCCAAAATCATCCCTTGGTGGCGCAACTTGTGGAACGGCTCTTTATGGCTGACGTAGCCCAAATCGTAGAGCACGCGGTGCCAGAAGCGGGCATAAAGCAGGTGGAGCACGGCGTGTTCCGCTCCGCCAATGTAGCAATCCACCGGGCCGTAGGCCTTTTCAATGGCCGGGTCCACAAAAATTTGGTCGTTGTGCGGGTCCATGTAGCGCAAATAGTACCAGCAAGAGCCGGCCCATTGGGGCATTGTATTGGTTTCCCGTTTGGCCGGGCCGCCGCAGTGCGGGCAAGTGGTATTGACCCAACTGTCCACCGTCGCCAAGGGCGATTCCCCGGTGCCGGAGGGTTCAAACTTTTCCACTTCCGGCAAGGTAAGCGGCAGTTGGCTTTCAGGCAACGGCACGACACCGCATTTAGGACAATGCACAATCGGGATAGGTTCACCCCAATAGCGTTGGCGGGCAAATACCCAGTCGCGCAACTTATAAGTGGTTTTTGCTTTTCCCAAGCCGCGCTCGGCCAGCCACTTAATCATAGCGGCTTTGGATTCTTTTACGCGCAAGCCGTTTAAAAAGCCGGAATTTACAAGTTCCCCGTCGCCCGTAAAGGCTTCTTTCTCCACGCCTTGCTCGCTTTTAATCACTTCAATAATTTCCAGACCGAACTTTTTGGCAAACGCATAATCGCGTTCGTCGTGGGCGGGCACAGCCATAATGGCTCCGGTGCCGTAGCCCATCAATACATAGTCGGACGTCCACACCGGGATTTTTTTACCGTTTACCGGATTTATGGCATATGCACCTGTAAAAACACCTGTTTTAATTTTATTTAAATCGCCGCGTTCCAAATCACTTTTTTTGGCGGCTTCGGCCTGGTAGGCGGCGACGGCGGCTTGTTGTTCGGGCGTTACGATTTTTTTAAGAAGCGGGTGTTCGGGCGAAACTACCATATAAGTAGCCCCAAACAGCGTATCCGGACGAGTGGTAAAAACGGTCAGCGTTTCGTCTGTGCCGTCCACCTTAAAGATTACTTCGGCCCCATTAGATTTGCCAATCCAGTTGCGCTGCATCGCGAGCGTGCTTTCCGGCCAGTCCAATTCGTCTAACCCTTCCAAGAGTTTTTCGGCATAGTCGGTAATGCGCAAAATCCATTGGCGCAGGGCTTTGCGTTCAATTTCGTGGCCGCAGCGTTCGCACTTGCCGTTAAAAACTTCTTCGTTGGCAAGCCCCGTTTTGCAAGAGGGACACCAGTTTATCGGTACGGTGGATTCGTAGGCCAGTCCCTTTTTAAAAAGTTGCAGAAAAATCCATTGGGTCCATTTGTAATACTTGGGGTCCGTGGTATCAATTTCCCGGTTCCAGTCGTATGCGAGGCCAATGGCTTTAATCTGGCGTTTAAAATTTTGAATATTTTTATGAGTGGTAATCCGCGGATGAATCCCCGTGGAAATAGCGTAGTTTTCCGCGGGCAGGCCAAACGCGTCCCACCCCATCGGGTGCAGTACGTCGTAGCCGTTCATTAGTTTGTAGCGAACAAGAATGTCGGAAGCGGTGTATCCTTCCGGGTGGCCAACGTGCAGGCCCGCGCCCGACGGATACGGAAACATATCCAGACAGTAAAACTTTTTGCCTTTCGGCATTTTGGGGCTGGCAAAGAGGTTTGCTTTTTCCCAGCGTTCTTGTTGCTTTTTATCAATTTGCGGAAAATTATCAATACTCATAATACCTTTATTTTAACAATTTTTCAGGGGGAAAGGGCAGGCTTTTTACGGGATAACGGTTTATTCGGGTCTGCGCTTTAAAAAAGCGGCTATTTCCTGTTGGTTCCCCAAAAAATAATCTTTGACCGCGTGGCAGGTGTCGTCCAATTCCATTACCCACGGAGTGGCGGGGGGGACGACCAGTTCTTCTACGGCTTGTGGCGGTAATTTTTTGAAATATACGGCAAGGGCGCGCAATAAATCTTCGTGGGCGGCGAGCAACTGGATATCATAATATTTGTATGCCGGGAAAAGCACTTGGTCCAAAAAGCCGGCGGCCCGCTGTTGGGTTTGGTGTAAGGATTCCCCGTTGGGAGGCACAACTCCTGCCGGAACCAGTTTGTAAGCCGCCGAATTATCTGCGGCGGGCGGCGGAGCCTTAAAAAAGGTTTGCCGGCAAGCAAGCACGGCGGGCAGGCCGTATTTTAGGGCCGCCTCTTGGCGGGTTTTATTCTGGAAATCGCCATAGTGCCGCTCGTTTAATCGCCAGTCCGTTTGAACGGGTAATGAGCATTTGGCTTGGGCCAGCACGGTGTGCAAAGTTTCGCGCGCCCGTTGTAAACAGGATGAGTACGCGGCTTGCGGAAACAGACAGGCTTCTTTTAATAATTCCCCGGCGCGGACGGCTTGGGTATGCCCTAACGCGGTCAGCGGGGCGTCGGCCCAACCTGTAAAGCGGTGCGCTAAATTATAGGTGCTTTGCCCGTGGCGCAATAAAATAAGTTTCTTCATAATCAGCCGTGCGGGTGGAACTTTTTGTGCTTGGCCTTTAAGTCGCTTACGTCCAAATGCGTATAGATTTGGGTTGTCGTCAAATTAGCGTGGCCCAGCATTTCCTGCAAACTCCTTAAATCTGCACCGCCTTGCAACAGATGCGAAGCAAAGGTGTGGCGGAAGAGGTGCGGGTGGAGCGGTTGGGAAATATTGGCTTTGCGGCCTAAGGTTGCAAGGTCTTTCCAAACAGATACGCGGCTTATTTTTTTGCCGTTTTTATTTAAAAAAAGTTCAGAGTCCACATCTTTGGCGGCAAAGTGCGCCTCACGCGCGGACAAATATTGCTTAATGCGTTCCGCAGCGCGGTCGTGGATAGGTACAAAGCGTTGTTTCCCGCCCTTTCCCAAAGCCAGCACCCATTTTTCCACCAGGTTTACGTTTTCTAGCCGTAAATTGATAAGTTCGCTTACGCGCAAGCCCGCCGCGTATAAGAGTTCAATAATGGTTACGGTGCGGATTTCATCAAATTTTTCAGTCGGATAAGAAAGGAGCCGGTCCATTTCTTCCCGCGTAAGTTGGGTGGGAATTTTTTGCGCCAGTTTGGGCGATTTTAAAAAGCGGGTGGGGTCGTCCTTTATTTTCCCCTCAATCAGCAAAAATTTGTAAAAGCATTTTACGGCTTCCATTTTCCGGAAGATACTGGTAGCGGCCAGTTTTTCAATTACACGCAACTGGTAATTGTATTGGTCCAAAAAATCAGGTTCAATGGTTAAGGGGTCTTTTTCGTTGGCGATACAATATTCCAAAAAGTGTTCCACATCACTGCCGTAAGAAGCGGTGGTATTGGGTGAGAGTTGGCGCTCAAAGGTTAAATGGTTTTTAAAATCTTCCAGCAGGGATTGATTAGTCATCTTGAATAATTTTTCCTTCCTTGGCGGATAAAACACAAATATCCGGTGCAAAGATAAGCGGCTCTTGGGCTTCTTCCAAGCCGTAAGTGGTTTCGGTAAAAATAAGGTGTTGGACCGAGCAAACCGGAATTAATACGGGTAGTTTTTCGCCTGTGAACGCAAGAGTGCGGTTTTGTTCCGTGAGCGGGATAATCGTGAGCGGATAATCCTTTGGCGCGTAAAAGGTGTACATTAGATTCAGGGCCGCGGGCGGATAACCGGTTTTGGCGGTATCTACCAAAATAGTGTGGCGTTTTTCTGTTTGGGTCAAATAAGCAAGGGCATTTTTTAAACCTGTCGGCTCGTGCCTAGCGTTGTGTACAAATTCCCAATGCTCGCCCACCCAACCTGTCAGCAGAAGAGGAAGCAGGATAATCAAAATTCTATGCCGTTCCTGTAAGTGGAACAGCGCATAGGACAGTAACAGTAAAAAGGACGGTAGCGCTGCCAAAAAGTAGCGGTCCATCCACAGGTTGTATTTGTGCGAAACGAGGGTTATGACCCCTAGCAGTATCAAGGTTTGGCCCAGGGGCAAGACTAAATCGGGGCGGAGCAAAAGAGTTTTTTTATATGTGAATAAAATAGAGGTTCCCGCCACGACAATTAAGATAATAAGGCCGCCCAGTATCAGGTTAGAGCCGAATAGAAATTGGGCAATTTCAAAACTGGCCTGTACAGGGGGCGTGGTGTACCACCACGAGGAGCCGGGGGCGGACATCAACCGCACCGTGTGATATACCCACGGCAGCCAACACGCAAATACAGCCGCAGTACCTAAAAAGACGGTTTTTCGTCCTGTTTTAAAATAACAGGTATAAATGAAGATGATTAAAGCCGTAATAAAAAATAGGGCGGAGGAAAAATAATGCAGGTACGCGGCAAATAAACCGGTAAAAAAGAAAGCACTCCACCGCTTGGCGGACGGGTTTTTATGAGCGGATAACACATCCAAAATAGAAAGTGCCTGCAATGTGAGCGCGGAAACCGCCAGTACCGCAAAGGAATAAGCCCGTATAATGCCCGCAAATTGTACCAAGGCAAAGGAGCCCGCCATTAGGGCGGTAAATATAAAGCGTTGGGTGAGATTCCACCGTTTTGGGGCTAAAAACCAAACCAGCGGAATTGTAGCGGCCGAGATAAGTGCGCTCAGCAAATGCATATAATCCGCAGTGAGCGGAAAAATATGGTTCCAACCGTATAATATGAAATTAAAAAGCGGCAGGTTGACATCCTTTAATAGCATTTCCCGCCAAATGTATCCCCACGAAAACCCTGGGAAAGCCGTAGCCATAGAATAGAGTTCATCATACAACAGGCCCAAATGCAAAAGTGTAAAACGCTGCCAGAACATATAAAAGGCCAGTACGCCCGACACCGCAAGTGAGACCACTGTGATAATTTTGTGAATTTTCTTCATATTAGGTTATCCATATTATAGAAAATTATAGTTATGGAAAGGTATGGCTTTGGGTAGTTATCGGGGTATTAAATTAGCAGTCAAAACGCCCCTCAATTTTTATAATGGCCTTGTTGCATCTCTTTTTGTTTTCATCCCATAGTGTCTTTATCCGGGCTCTGTTGTTTCGTTAGAGAACAACAATAGCAAGGATAGATTCCCGACTACTACCTTCGGGAATGACGACTTTATGAAAAAAAGAGGTCATCTTGAATTTGTTTCAGGGTTTACCTTGTGGCTTTTTGGTTGTTTTCGCTTGTTTTTTTGTTAAAATTTTGATAAATTGCGGTGGCTGTACCCGGATGTATCCGCCGTGTAAAAGTGCGTATAAAAGGCCGTTTTGCTTCAATATAAAGGCCTTAACAAGGAGAAAAAATGAAAGAGTTTATTACTATTCGCCGTGTGGCCACTTGTGCTAGTGGCGTCATTCCCGAAGGTAGTAGCCGGAAATCTGTTGTTGCGAAACGGCGAGATTCCGTAACCCTGCGGGCCGCCAAACCTTATGGAATGACCTTTGCTTGGGGTGGCTGCACGGAGAATATTTCTTGCACAGTAACGTCGGGTTTTACCCTTATAGAATTATTAGTTGTTGTTCTCATTATTGGCATATTATCAGCGGTGGCGTTGCCGCAATATACCAAGGCGGTTACGAAGTCTCGTTTTACAGAAGCGATGAGCAATTTAAAAACTATTGCTCAAGCAGATAGAGTATGTCGCTTGGCAAAAGGTGGAGACGAAACTTGTTCTATGGACGAATTGGACATTTCTATTGCTGGTAGTAATGAGGATGGAATGGCAGAAACAAAAGATTTCTATTATTATGCGAGTTCCAGCCCAGGCGGTATTCCCTCTGCTCAGTATAAGAAAGAAGGAGTCTGTCTATGCTATTTAGATTCGGGTGAATTTGCAGTTTGGTATGATGAAAGTTGTATAAACAATGTAGAACATTCTATGGATTATGCCAAATTACTTAATGTAAAAGCTAGTACTAATGATGACCCTTGTTGCTGCTGTTAGTTGGTAAATTTAAAAAAATGCCCTAGGCTTTTAGTCTAGGGCATTTTTTGTAGAGTCTATTTCTTTGTAACCTTTTTAGGTTCTTTGGCGGGTTCAGTTTTTGCCTGTTCCGCCGCATCGGCTTTTTTGCCGTTGTAGTGGTGGCCGAGGTATTTGACGTATAATTTGTCTTCAATCTCAGCGGCCAGTTCGGGGTTGTCCTTTAAATATTGGCGGGCGTTTTCGGCACCTTGGCCCAATTTTTCATCTCCGTAGATAAACCAACTTCCGCTTTTTTCAATAAAGCCGGCTTCTACCCCTTTATCAATAATGCAGGCTTCGCGCGAAATGCCGTGGCCGAGAATCATCGTAAATTCGGCTTGGCGGTACGGCGGCGCCACTTTGTTTTTGGTTACTTTTGCGCGTACGCGGGTGCCGATGACTTCGTCGCCTTTTTTCAAGTTTTCAATGCGGCGGACGTCAATGCGGACAGAGGCGTAAAATTTAAGGGCCAACCCTCCTGGTGTAGTTTCCGGGTTGCCGAACATTACACCGATTTTTTGGCGCAACTGGTTAATAAAAATAATGCTTGTTTTTGTTTTATTGAGCAGACTCGTTAATTTGCGCAGGGCTTGGCTCATCAGTCTGGCTTGCAAGCCGACGTGGGAATCTCCCATTTCGCCTTCAATTTCGGCTTTCGGTACCAAAGCCGCTACGGAATCTACCACAATTAAATCAATCGCACCCGAGCGCACGAGTTTTTCGGCAATTTCAAGGGCTTGTTCGCCGGAGTCGGGCTGGGAAACCAGCAGTTCGTCCACATTTACACCCAAATTAGCCGCATATACCGGGTCCAGGGCGTGTTCCGCATCAATAAAGGCCACAGTGCCGCCCATTTTTTGTGTTTGGGCCGCCACGTGCAAAGATAACGTCGTTTTGCCGCCGGCTTCGGGGCCGTAAATTTCAATCACGCGCCCGCGCGGAAGCCCGCCTACGCCCAAGGCTAAATCCAAGGACAGCGCGCCCGTGGGAATTGCTTCCACGTTTTTTACGCCGCCTCCGCCCAGTTTGCAAATCGCTTCTTTCCCGAACGCTTTTTCAATCTGGCCGAGAGCCAAATCAAGCGCTTTTTGTTTGTTTGCGTCCATAAAACTCCTCCAAGTAGGTTTAAATGGTTACGGCGTCTTTTTGTTCCACCGCCGCGCCGTGAAAGGTCAACTTCCCGGCTGATTTATCAAAGTTTACAATAATTTTGGTATGGTCCGGATAGCGGCTGATAAGGATATTTTCCGCCAACGGGTCTTCCAGTTCGCGCTGTAACGTGCGCAATAAAGGGCGCGCTCCGTATTTCACGTCAAAGCCTTTTTCCACCAAGAAATCTTTTGCTTCCTTTGTCAGTTCCAAAGATAAATTACGCTCCGCCAGTTTGTCATCAACCTCTTCTAAGGCTAAGTCCAAAATAGCGCCGATATTTTCTTTGGAAAGAGAGTGGAACACCACGATTTCATCAATACGGTTGATAAATTCCGGGTTGAAGGTTTTTTTGACTTCTTCCATTACGTTTTTGCGCATATCTTGGTATTCTTGTTCCTCGGTTTGGTGTGCGGCAAAACCCAAGGTACTGCCTTTGTTGGTAATTTCACGCGCGCCGACGTTGGACGTCATAATAATCACGCAATTTTTAAAACTGACCTTATGGCCCAAATTATCGCTTAAAGAACCTTCGTCCAGCACTTGCAGTAAAATGTTGTAAATGTCCGGGTGGGCCTTTTCCAGTTCGTCCAATACCACCACGCTATACGGGCGGCGGCGCACGGCTTCGGTCAGTTGCCCTCCTTCCTCATACCCTACATATCCGGGCGGCGCGCCGATAAGGCGCGAGACGGCAAATTTTTCCATATATTCGGACATATCCAAACGAATCATCGCATCCTCGTCGCCGAACAGAAACGTCGCCAAACTTTTAGCCAGTTCCGTTTTTCCTACACCCGTAGGCCCTAAGAACAAAAAGCCTCCAATCGGGCGGTGCGGATTTCCTAACCCTGTCCGGTTGCGGCGAATTGCCTGCGAAACGGCTTTTACGGCATCATCCTGCCCGATAATGCGCTCGTGGAGATGTTCTTCCATATGTAAAATTTTATCCGTTTCGCTTTGGGTTAAGCGCGTAACGGGGATACCCGTCCATTTGGAAGCAACAAGCGCAATATCCTCTTCGGTTACTTGCGGAACTTGCTTGTCGTGTTCTTCGTGCCATTTTTGTTTTAAATGGTCAATATACCCCTTTAAACGGGCTTCGGTATCTTTTGCGGCGGCGGCTTTTTCAAACTCTTTATTTGCCATTGCTTCGTCTTTTTCTTGTACCGCCTGGTTATATTCCAGTTGCTTTTGTTTGATTTCGGGCGGCAGTGCGGCATTTTTCAGGCGCGCGCGGGCTCCGGCCTCGTCAAACAGGTCAATGGCTTTATCCGGCATTGCGCGGTCGGTAATGTAACGGTCTGCGATAGAGGCCGCGGCGCGGACAGCCCCGTCCGTATAATGCACCTTGTGGTGTGCTTCGTATTTAGAACGGACACCCTTTAAAATATTAATAGTATCGTCCACGTCCGGCGGGTCGGCTACTACGGGTTGGAATCGGCGCTCCAAGGCGGCATCGGTTTCAATAGATTTGCGGTATTCGTCAAACGTGGTAGCACCGATACACTGTACTTCCCCGCGGGCCAAGGCCGGCTTTAAAATATTGGCGGCATCTATGGAGCCTTCCGCCGCACCTGCACCGATAATGGTGTGGAGTTCGTCAATGAAAATGATGGCATCTTTGGCGGCGGCCAGTTCGTCAATAATATTTTTTAAGCGTTGTTCAAATTCTCCGCGGTACTTGGTTCCCGCCACCACGGAGGCTAAATCTAAGGCTAAAATACGCTTGTTGGAAAGGACTTCCGAAATTTCTCCTTGGGCTATTTTCTGTGCCAAACCTTCTACGATAGCCGTCTTACCTACACCCGGCTCCCCGATAAGCACCGGGTTGTTTTTTGTGCGGCGGGCCAATATTTGTACCAAGCGTTCAATTTCTTCCTCGCGCCCGATAACGGGGTCCAGTTTATTTTGGGCGGCCAATTTTGTCAGGTCGCGTGTGTATTCGTCTAATGTAGGGGTTTTGCTTTTGCTTACGGTTGTTTCGCGTTCTTTTTTAGGAGTATTTAAATTGATTTCTTGCGAAAAAACGGTATTGTCTTCGTTTAAATCGCCGGAGTCCGCATCACCGATAAAGTTGAGTACGGTATCGCGCACAGAATCCAAATTAAGACCCAAATTGGCTAATATTTTGCCTGCCATCCCTTCTTCTTCGCGGATAAGGCCCAGTAAAATATGTTCGGTGCCGATATGGTCCGAGCCTAACATTTGGGATTCTTCTACGGACAGTTCCAAAACTTTTTTGGCGCGTGGCGTAAAGGGAATTTCGCCAAGCAACATAATCGTATCGCCAATGCCTACCATTTTTTCAATTTCTTGGCGGACTTTGCGGAACGTTACACCCAAGCCGGATAAAATCTTATTGGATACGGTCCCTTCCAAAGCGGAAAGACCCAGTAAAATATGTTCGGTACCCACATAGTCGTGGTTGAGGCGTTTGGCCTCTTCTTGCGCAATCAGGATAATTTTTTGCGCATTTTCGGTAAATCTTTTAGCCATCTTGTTTTAAACCCCTTTCAAACGATTACTACCATTATATAAAATAACTTACCGGTCCGCGGTGATTACGCGCGCACTTCGGGTGCAGGGCAGATGCCTTACAGCGGGGGGATATTTTGTATAATACCTTATATATGGAACAAGCAATAGAACGCGCCCGCAAAATCAGGGCCATTTTAACCGACGTAGATGGTATTTTAACGGACGGAAAAGTAAACTTTTTCGTACGGGACGACGGCAAAATAGACGAATTTAAATCTTTTAACACGCAGGACGGGCTGGCTGTGATGCTCTGCAACAGTACGGATATTGTGTGCGGTATTATTACGGGCCGCCGCCATCCAACCACCGTGGAGCGCGCCCGAAACTTGGGTTACAAATATATGTACCAAGGCTTTTTAACCAAAATGGGACCGCTTAACGATATTTTGAAAAAAGAAGGCCTGACTCCCGAACAAGTGGCCTATATTGGTGATGATATTACGGATATGCCTCTTTTAAAAGCCGTAGGTTTTGCGGCTACTGTGCCCAATGCGCTGGACGTAGTAAAAAATTGCGCGCATTACGTTACCAAGCGTAACGGCGGGGACGGTGCTTACCGCGAAATTATTGATTTTATTTTAAATGCCCAAGGCAAATTGGCCCCGATTTTGGACCAAGTGGATAAATCTGCCTGGAAGGTCAACAAAAAAGCGCAGTTAGAAACTGTTACATCGCAGGAAGGAATTGCGTAATGAAAGGCAAGTTTATTGTTTTAGAAGGGCCGGACCGTTGTGGCAAATCTACCCAAGCCAAGTTGCTTTATAATAGACTGGTGGCATGCGGACACGAGGTTGTTTTAACTCGTGAGCCGGGCGGCACCCCCACGGCGGAGCGTATCCGGCAACTGGTGTTGGAGCCGGGATTGGATATCCGCCCGATGGCGGAATTAATGCTTTACGAAGCCTCCCGCGCCCAGCACACGCAGGAAAAAATTTTGCCTGCCTTAGAAGCGGGGAAAACCGTCATTTGTGAACGTTATACAATGTCCACTTGCGCTTATCAGGGTTATGGGCGGGGCATTGATTTAAAGGTAATTGAAGCCTTAAACCAAGAGGCTTCGCTCCATTTACAACCCGATTTGACACTCGTATTTTTAATGTCGGATAAATATTTTACCGAACGCGGGGAATATTTATTTTCGGACCGTTTAGAGCAGGAAGATGTGGCTTTCCGCCAGAAAATGCGCCAAGGGTATTTGGAAATGGTACAAACCACCCCCAACGCGTATTTGGTGGATGCTGACAGAAACATAGACGAAATACAAAACCAAGTGCGCCAACTGCTGTTGGACCGCCATATTATAGAGTAATGCCGTTTGCTGATATTTTGGGGCAGGAAAAAGCCTCCTCGTATTTAAAACAACTGGTCCGGAACCAAAAGGTTCCGGGCGCGCTTTTGTTTTTTGGGCCGGACGGCGTGGGCAAACGCTTGGCGGCGCTTGAATTTGCCAAGGCTCTAAACTGTTTAGACGAAGATGCCCGCCGGCGCGGAGATGCCTGCGGCGTGTGTGCCAACTGCCGGGCCATTGATAAGGCTACCCACCCGGATGTAACATTTGTAGATTTTACCTATCAGGCCCGGTTAGAAGTAAAAAAAGATTTTACCAGCAAAGGCTATGCCGAAGAACTGGAAAAGGAAATCACCAAACAGCAGCACATTAGCGTAGATACTATTCGCGATGTTACCGCCAAATCCCAGCAAAAGGCTGTGGGGAACGGGTGGAAGGTGCTGATTATTGACCAAGCCCAAACTATGCAGGGCGCGGCGGCCAATGCTCTTTTAAAATTTATTGAAGAACCGCCGTATAAAACGGTTTGGGTGTTGATTACCAATAAACGCGCGGCAATGCTGCGGACGATTTTGTCGCGCTGCCAACCGCTTGCATTTTCGCCTTTATCCTTGGAAAATGTAAAGGAAATTTTAACGCGAACACAGGCTAATGTAACCAATCCGGATTTGTGCGCCCGGTACAGTGCCGGTTCTGTTTCCGGTGCGGTAAAAGCCGCGGGAGCGTTAGATTTGTTGGAAGCCGGCGGCTTTGGCTCCCCGCAAGGGCCAAGCGGTGTGGCGGCAGGGCTTTCCCGCACCTTGGTAACGTCTAGGCAAGAGGCACAGGCGGTGCTGGATGTGCTGATAATGGCTTTGCACCGCGCCTGGATAGACGAGGCCGATGAAAACAAGCAGTGTGTTTATCAAACAATGCTGAAACGATTTGAAAATTACAAGCGCAGTATCGGGCGGAACGTATCGCCTGCGTTGGTGTTGGAAACGGCTTTAATGAGTTTAGACGGTTTAAATTTGCAGATTTTTTAATACGGAGAAATTATGACCAAGAAATGCTATATTACTACCCCTATTTATTATGTGAACTCTGTCCCGCATATCGGGCACGCTTATACGACGATTGCACAAGATGTGTTGGCGCGCTACAAACGCTTGAAAGGGTTTGATGTGCGCTTTTTGACGGGGACCGATGAACACGGTGCCAATATTGAAAAATCCGCCGCCGCCGCAGGCGTAACGCCCAAAGAGTGGACGGACCAGGTTTCGGGTAAATACAAAGAATTGTGGAAATTATTAAATATTTCCTATGACGATTTTATCCGCACTACCGACAAAAAACACGAACAAGTGGTGCAGGCCATTTTTGAAAAATTATTAAAGAGCGGGGATATTTACTTGGGTTCCTATTCGGGTAAATATTGCTTGTCCTGCGAACAATATTATAACGAAAGCGAAATTTTGGAAGGAAACCTCTGCCCGGTACACAAAAAACCGCTGACCGAAGTACACGAGGAAACCTACTTCTTTAAACTTTCCCGCTACGAAAAACCTCTCTTAAAATATTATGAGGAACACCCCGACTTTTTAAGCCCCAAATACCGCGCGAACGAAATTATCAACTTTGTAAAGGGCGGCTTGCAAGATTTATCCGTTACCCGTACCAAAGTGGCGTGGGGTATCCCGGTGCCGAGCAACCCGAAACATACCATTTATGTTTGGTTTGATGCGCTTATTAACTATATTTCCGCCGCAGGTTACGGCACACATATTTGCGCAGATAAAACGCTGCACGAGGAACAATTAAAACAAATCAAAGCCGAAAAGTTTGAAGATTTATGGCCCGCAGATTTACATATGGTGGGTAAGGAAATTTTCCGTTTCCATACGGTTATTTGGCCTGCGGTTTTGATGGCGCTTGGATTGCCTCTTCCCAAAAAAGTATTTGCTCACGGTTGGTGGACTGTGGAGGGGGAAAAGATGTCCAAGTCCTTGGGCAATATTGTGGACCCGGCCAAAGTAGCCGCCGAATACGGGGTGGACCCGTTGCGCGCGTTTCTGTTCCGCGAAGTTCCCTTCGGGCAGGACGGAGATTTTTCTATGGCAAGTTTTAAAAACCGTTATAATTCCGATTTAGCCAACAATATTGGTAACTTGCTTTCCCGTACGCTCAATATGGCGGCAAAAAATATAGGCGAATTGCCGGAAAAAATTGAAGGCGATTATAAATTGCTCGCGCACTCCAACGAAGTGGACCAAGCCATTGATAAGTCGTATGACGAACTGGCCTTTGATAAAGTGCTTGAAAATATTTACGGCTTCGCCAGCGAATTAAATAAACTGGTGGACGAGAACAAACCGTGGGAACTGGCCAAACACGATGTGGAAGCCGCTAAGGCCGTCTTGTTGGAACTGGTGGCCTGCCTGCGTAAAGTGGCGGTGTGGTTGGAGCCGTTTATGCCGACGATTGCCAAAGAAATGCAGCGGAGGCTCTTGCCCGGCAAGATTGAAAAGTATGCTCCGCTTTTCCCGCGTTTGGATAAATAGAATAGAGCCTTTTGGTAGCGGCACGCTTATAAACGGGCGTGCCGCTTTTTTTCCCTTGCTAATCGGGATAAAATAGATTACACTAACTTTATGAGAAAATTTCTTCTGCTTGCCTTGTTGGGGATGAGTGCGCTGATTGCGCGTGCCGGGGTGTCGGGCGCGGCCTTTTTTGCCGTGGTACGATCAGGCGACACGGACAAGGCGGAAGAAATGTTGCGCGCCGATAAAACCTTGGTTTTTGTAGAAGAGCCGGACGGAACGACGGCCTTTTTGGCGGCGGTAAAAAATAAAGACGTCAAAATGGCCCGACTTTTGGCTGATAGTTTTTCCCGTTTGGACGTCCGCACCAACAGAGGAAATGCCCTGCACTTGGCAGTATCCAATAATGACGAAGAAATGTTGCGTATGCTTTTTGCCTTTATGGATGAGGTGGAGCCGGAATTATTTGAATCTTTGGCCAATGAACCGCGCGGAAACCGTATATCACCCGCCAGCGACCGCAACACCCCGCTTCATTTGGCGGCGTTAAATTGCAACCGGGCTATTTACGGTTTTTTGGCCGCGCACGGCGCAAACGAAAAAATATTAAACCGCCGCCGGCAAACGCCAAGGTCCTTGGTTACTTCCTGCAAGCAAACGCCTGAAACCGTTTCCCCGGTATCAGAAGTTACTGTGTCGCAACCTAAAACACAAAAATAGTGCTGACAAAGAGGCCCGCTCGTCCTCAACTTAAATCAATCAGGTGCCAATTTTTTTGGTAGAGTTCCGTCAGTTTTTGGCGAAACAAAAAATGTTCCGGCTTGGTGAGGGCAGGGTCTTGGGATAAAAGTTCGTCGCGGTCCTCAATGGCCTGATATAAAATATCCCGGTCCTTAAAAATATCCCCGGCTTTAAATTCCAGTTCGCCGCTTTGCCGCGTGCCTAAAATTTCGCCCGGTCCGCGCAGTTGCATATCACGTTCGCCGATTTTAAAGCCGTCCCGCGTAGCGCAAATAATGTCCACGCGTTCTTTGGCTATACTCCCCGCGTGTTGGGGTACTAAAATACAGAAACTTTCGTGTTCTCCGCGGCCCACACGCCCGCGCAACTGGTGCAAACTGGCCAGGCCAAAGCGTTCTGCGTTTTCAATTACCATTACAGTAGCGTTTTTTACATCAATGCCTACCTCAATTACCGGGGTGGCTACCAGAATATCTGTTTTATGGGCGGCAAAATCGGCCATTACGCTTTCCTTTTCCGCTTGGGTCATTTGCCCGTGCAAAACAGCCAAGCGGAAATCCGGGAACACCTTTTGTAATTTTTCAAATTCTTCCGTTACGGCTTTGGCTGAAACCTTTTCACTTTCCTCAATCAGCGGGAAAACAATATATGCCTGCCGCCCTTTTTTTACTTCCTCGCGCACGCGGTCGTAGGCCAGTTTAGAAGTAGCCGATTCCGTTTGAATCGGTTGGCGTCCGGGGGGGAGTTCGCTTAATGTGGAAACGTCTAAATCGCCGTAGAACGCAAGGGCCAATGTTCGCGGAATAGGCGTAGCGGTCATAGTCAAAAGGTCTAATTTGGCGGTTTTCTCTTTTAGTTTGCTGCGCTGTTTTACGCCAAAGCGGTGCTGCTCGTCAATGACTGCCAGACGCAAATTGTGAAATTTCACATCATCTTGGATAACAGCGTGCGTGCCCACTAAAATATCAATTTTTCCATCAGCAAGTTCTTTTAAAATTTTCTTTTTAGCCGCGGCCTTGGTGCTGGATGAAAGGACTGCCAAATTAACTTTTAAACCCTTTAAAATACGCTTGAAAGTTAAAAAATGCTGTTCTGCTAATATTTCTGTCGGGGCCATTAGCGCGGCCTGGTACCCGTTTTCCACCGCCAGCAACATCGCGCACAGAGCCACTACGGTTTTGCCGGAGCCGACATCTCCCTGCAACAGCCGGTTCATCGGGCGGGGGGAGCAGAGGTCTTTAAAAATTTCGTTGATAACTTTTTTTTGGCTGTTCGTAAAGTTAAAACCCAGTTGCTCGCGGAACGGGGTTAAAAGGGTTTTTTTGATTTCGTATGAATAATCTTTGGCTAAAATTTTAGTTTGTGTGCGTTTAATGCCCCACGCCGTAGCCAGGAGTAAAAATTCTTCGTACGCCAGGCGCGCACGTGCGCTTTCCAGTTCGGCTAATGAATTTGGAAAGTGTATGGCTTTTAAGGCCTGCGGTGCGCTTAATAATTGGCGTTTGGACAGCAAAACAGGCGGTAAAGTTTCCGGTTCGGCCGCCAGGGACGGGATTTGCAGGGCTTCATAGACAAATTGCCGGAATTGTTTATTTGTCAGCCCCTCGGTCAAACCGTAAATAGGCGTTAAGCGGCCCGCGTGTAATTTGGTTAAAACGTCTGCGGCGGGGTAATGCTCATCTACGGTAACTTTATTGCCGAAGAAATTATTTCTATCTTCGCGTTTGCCGATAATCCACACTTCGTTATTGATATGAAAATCTTTTTTAAGTGTGCCAAACGGGTCAAAGCGGAACGCGCGAAACGTACGTTTTTTAAACCAGGTACACTCTATTTGCTGTCCCTTTTCATCTTCTAAAAATGCTTTAAAAATCAGCACGCTTCGGGCCGGGATTTGCTGGGTGCGCAAAACTCGCCCTTTAAAAACCACGAGCGACTCGGAATTATATTCATTGGGCGTGGAATTTAAGCGGCGGTCCTGATATGTCCGCGGATAATAATGGAGCAAGTCCTCTACGGTTTGAATTTCTAACCGTTCAAACAGTTTTGCTTTGGCAGGGCCGATGCCCTTTAAATATTGGATTTGCGTGCTTGTCGTCATACTTATATACTTATTTTACAAATAATATATGCTACAATTTAAAAAAAGGAGGAGATTTTATGGATTTGGAATTGATTTCCGCGCAAGTTAGCGAACATTTATTACGGGTGGGACAGAGCAGTTTGAAAATATTAGGTGCGTTGGTGGGCGCAATTTTAATTTTGGTGGTGGGACTTTATATTTCCCGTTTTGTGGGGTCTTATGCCAAGAAGATTTTAAACAAAATATCCTTTGATGACAAAACCTCTAAACTGGGTATTAACGAGTTGTGCGTGCGGTTTGGTTTGGGTAAATCTCCAACGTATATTATTTCATTTGTCCTTGCTTGGGCTGTAATTTTTTACGCAATTGTGCTGGCGGCGGATGTGCTTCATTTGGCGATTATCCGCAACTTATTTACGCAATTTTTGGAATTTATCCCGACGCTTTTTGTGTCCGTCTTGGTTTTGTTTGCGGGCCTGCTGTTCGGCAAATTAATGGGGAATATTATTGAAAATTCCGCCAAGGCCAATAATTTAAAAGGCGGGTTTTTTATTTCCCGCGCGGTTAATGCGTTTATCGTATTTTTCTGTGCGTTGGTGGCGGTGGAAAACCTAGGCTTTGCCAACCAGTTGGTAAACAATGTGGTAATTATTTTGCTAGCCTCTTTGGGGTTGGCCTTTGGTATCGGGGTAGGATTAGGCTCCAAAGAATTGGTAGCCGAATTTTTGCGCGACCTCTTTAAAAAGGAAGACAAATAGTTTGTAAGATAAAAAATCCCGGAGCGAAAAAACGCTCCGGGATTTTTTTGGTATGTTGGTTTAAAACATAGTGGCTAACAGCAAGATAAGTAATCCCAAGAACACACAGCACAGAATAAACTTGGTAAGGCCCAAATGCTTTTTAAGCCAATCGTTAAAGGTGGCTGATTCCTTTCCGCACAACGTAAGCACAAAGACCAGCACAAGCGGCAAAATAAACATCAAGTTGTACAATAACAGGAACTCCGTGGCACGCCAAAAATGTTGGTTTACTTCCTTTAAAATGACCACAATTGTAGGCAAATACACTTGCCCGGTGCATACGGCCTCCACCCCGGAGACCACAAAGCCCACAATAAATGCCGCCAGCAAGAGCCGCCACATAGAACTGTGTTTATCTTTTAAAAAGAAGCGCATTACCTTGTGGATATACACTTTGTAATTGGTAGGCAGTTGTAAAAGCATTTTTTCGGATTTTTTAGTACGCTGATATACCACAAAGTCGTAAATACTGAGGAGCAAAAACACCCCGCACAGCCCCACCATACCCCATTGGACGGCCAAGGTTACATAGCGAAATGCCTTCATAGCGTACAAAACGTGGAACGCGCCCAGCCCCATTAGCACATAGGCCAAAAAGACGGCTGCACAGTAGGCTGACCCCACGATTACAATTTCTTTTTTGGTGTATTTATAGGCCGCCAAAAAAGACACAAAAAATACGATTACCGCAAAAGCACACGGATTGACCCCGTCGGCCAGCCCCGCACCTATAATGGCCCACAGCGTGATTTGGCTGAACAGCGTTTCGTGTGTTTGCAACGAAGGCGCTTCCTCTCTTTGCAAACCGGGTACGCGGGTTTCTTCATTATTGTCTATTGCTTTTTGAACGGCGGCATCGGCTCCGGGGCCGATTTGCGTGGGGTATCCTTGCAATACTGTTTCCCCTACAATTAACATTGGAATTCCGGCATTATCCAAGTGATAGGCTTCCAAGGTTTGCGAAAAAATAACATTGTTGGCATCTTGCGTTAAGTCATATTCGGTCAAGCGGACATTTTCTTTGTGTTTTTCTTTAAACGCTTGCGGGAAACCGTCTTGTTTTAAATGGCGGCAATGCGGACAGTAAGGCGAGGTGAATAACACGGCATCCACCGGCTTGGCCCACGCGCCGAACGAAACGGCAAAAAACGCGAGCGTGAGTAATAACGGCTTAATTATACGGCTAATCATTTAACACTCCTAACATTGGGTCTGGCAAGCGGCCAGCCCGGCTGATTGAATTTTTGAATTTTCGTCCTGCAAGGTTTCGGTATCTTGCGGATAGAAATCGGGTAATTTTAAGCGGCAGGTTTTGCTGTGTACACAAGGAGAATCTGTGCAAGTGCAGTCGGTCCATTTTTTGGTGCAGGAACAGTTTTTACCGTCGCATTGAATTTCGGCTGATAATAAAAATTGCGAGCCTGTTTTTTTGCATTGGAGCATTTGCGCTCCGTTTGCGGCGCGCGGTGCGGTATATTCCTTTGCACTCCAACGTGCCCCCGCTACGGCCCCCAACACAAGTAATACGGCGGCGCACATACCCCACGTTACGGAGCGTTTCCACGCGTGGGACGGCCGTTCTTGCAACCGGGCCCATACGCGGGCTTGGGCGCGGCCCTGCGGGTCAAAATCGGTTTGTGCGGCGCGTTTCTGCCAAGGCTGTTTAGTCATAGTTTTTCATCCCTTTGCGCATTTTGGTTACGGCACGGTTTATAATTGTGCCGACATTAGATTCGCTTAATTGGGATACTTGCGCGATTTGCCGGTTGTTTAGGCCGGAATAAAATTTCAGCGCTAAAATATCCCGTTCCCGTGCGGATAACTTGCCGAGGGCATTTGTCAGGTCGCGCCGGAAGGTATCCTGTCCCAGATTTTTTAAAGGGGAGTCGCCCGCATATACAGGGGCGGATTCCTCTGTTAGCGAAAATACATTTTTTACCCAATATAACCGCCAATACATATTGGTCTGGTTGCGCGCAATCGTAAAAATCCATTGGGTAAATTCACCTTTTTGTTCGTCAAACGAAGCCCAATGCTCATATGCGTTCTTCCACGCCGCTGCGCATAAATCTTCGGCGGTGGCGTGATTGCGTACGCGCGAAAAAATATACGCGTACACCCGCTTAAAATAAGTATTGTAAAGGTCTTCAAATGACGTCATCTATATAGAATATGCCCGGCTGCAAAAAGTATCACACTAATTATTTTATCTTTTATGAGGAGAAAAAACTCCCGGCCTTTTTAAAAAGACCGGGAATAGGTAGTTTTTTTATTTTTTTAAGCAAGCGGCTGCATCTTGTACGATTAACTCCGGTGTTAAGTGGTAACGCGCATAGAGTTCCGGCAAAGGCACTCTGTCGGTAAATTCCTTTTGGGAGCCAAAGTTGAGCACTTTCATTTCGCCGTTGCCGTAGAATGAGGCAATTTTCTCGCCAAAACCGCCGTTTACTTCGCCGTCTTCCAGCGTGAGTACGAGTTCGTGCTCTTTTTTAAGGGTGTTGAGTACCTCTTCGTCCAACCCGGTTAAATAGCGCGGGTTAATAAGCGTAGCGTTAATGCCCAGTTTGGCTTGGAGTTCGGTGCAGACCTTTTCGCCCAGTTGGAAGAAAGACCCTGCCGCAATAACAGTCACGCGGGAACCTTTTTCCACCACTTCGTAGCGGTTCAAGACGGAGTAGTCTTTTTCCACGGGGCGGTGGGCGTGCGTAAGCGGGGCGAACGGCACGCGGATAGCCACAGGATCTTGGGTTTGGTTGACGGACCAATCCAGCATGGCCAAATATTCCTCTTTTGACGTGGGCGCCAAATAAACCATATTGGGAATATTGGAAATTAAGGGAATATCAAAGGTGCCCAAGTGCGTGGCATCTCCGGCTGAAATTCCACCCCAATAAACCAAAAGGGTGGCCGGATTTTTGTTAAGTGCCAAATCTTGCGACAGTTGGTCGTAGGTGCGCTGAATAAAGGAACTCAAAACCGCCAATACGGGTTTGGCTCCGCCCGCAGCCAGGGCAGAGGCGGCGGCCACAGCGTGTTCCTCGGCAATGCCCAAATCGGCAAAGCCCTTGCCCAGTTTTGCGCGCACATCTGGCGTTAAGGCGACTGCGCCGGGCGTGGCCGGGTTCAGCACGATAAAGGAAGAATCCTCCGCGTGCTTTTTAAGTATATAGTCCACGGTTACGGAATCGTACGTTTCCTGCGGGGCCGGAGCGGGTTTGGGGTCTAATGCGCCGGGCAGAATCCAGTGGAAGGCTTCTTTATTGGCCACGGCTTCCGCGCAACCTTTACCCTTTAATGTGTGCAAGTGTAGCACGGTGGGGCGCGGAGTGTCTTTTACTTGTTTAAAAGCGGCGATTAGAGAAGATAAATCGTTGCCGTCGTCCACATACACATAATCAAAGCCCAAGGCTTTAAAATAGTTGCACTCGGCTTTGCCTTTGGTTTGGCGCAGGAGAGCCAGGTTGCCATATAAACCGCCGTGGTTGGGGGCGATAGACATTTCGTTATCGTTTACCACAATAATAATGTTGCTTTTTAAAGCCCCCGCGTTGTCTAACCCTTCAAAGGCTTCGCCGCCGCTCAAAGAACCGTCGCCAATGACGGCCACAATATTGTTCTTTTCGCCTTTCAAATCACGCGCCATTGCCAGGCCTACTGCCAAACTGGGGGCGGTAGAGGTGTGGCCCACTACAAAGTGGTCGTGGACGCTTTCCTGCGGGTTGGTGTAGCCGGAGATTTTGCCGTAGTTGGACGGGTCTGTAAAATATTGTTTGCGCCCGGTCAGCATTTTATGCGTGTAACATTGGTGAGATACGTCAAACACAAACTTATCTTCGGGCGAGTTGAACACATAGTGCATTGCAATCGTGGGTTCAATAAAGCCCAGGTTTGGGCCGAAGTGGCCGCCTGTTGCGTTTACCTTGACGATTAAAGTCTGGCGGATTTCGTCCGCTAAGGCGGTTAATTCCGCCAAAGAGAGATTTTTTAAATCTTTCGGGTCGTTAATTTTGTTTAATACGTTCATTTTATTCTCCTAACAATTTTTTCCGGCTTCGTAGGCTTCTTGAAATACGGGAAGATTTTTTACTTCACCTTTCTGCCAGGCTCCCGTACCGTAAATAATTCCTTTTTCTCGTGTGCCGTCCAGGCAGTCCGCGGTAAATCCGCGCAGGGCTTCCAAGGTGCGCTGCATATTTTTATGGCTGGTGTCGGCGGCGGTAATGATAAAATAAAAATCTTTATCGGAAATTTCGCTGTATCGCGGAACGGTGCGGTCAATAAATGTTTTTAACTGTCCGTCCATACTGTAAAAATAAACTGGCGTAGCCAAAACGATTACGTCTGCTTCCACCATTTTGTTTAAAAGTTCACCCATACCGTCTTTTTGCACGCATTTGTGCGACGTGTTGCATACGCCGCAACCCAAACAATAGTTAATTTGGTGTTCGCGCAGGGCAATTTTTTCAGCGTGATGCCCGGCGGATAAGGCTCCTTTTAAAAATTGGTTACATAACAAGTCGGAATTGCCGTCCTTTCTGGGACTGGCAGAAATAATTAATACCTTTTTAGACATAACTTCCTCACTTTAAAAGTTTTTTCTCACAAGCGACAATTTTGTCCTCGTAAACAGAAATTTTATAGTTTAAACGTTCCAGCGTTTGTTGCATTCCTTCAATGCGTTGTTTTAAGCGGTCCCGCTCGGCAATTAGCAGATGTTTGCGCTTTTGCAAGGTGCGGTTTCCCTTGCGGTAGAGTGTTACATATTGCGTAAGCGTTTCTATGGATAGCCCCGCCCCGCGCATACATTTAATAAATTCCACCCAACCGCAATCCGTTTCGGTGTAATCGCGCACTCCGCTTTCCTTGCGGTTTACCGGGGGGATAAGCCCGGCTTTTTCGTAATAGCGCAAGGTGTCCGCGGGCAGACCGTATTTTTCACTCACTTCCGAAATGGTCATATTCTTCTCCTTTTAAGCCTGTACATATATTTTAATTCTTGGAGTTGGCTCCAAGTCAAGAAGTAATTTGAAAATAAAAAAGGCTCCCGTCGGGGAGCCTCTTTCAAAAGTAGTTATTTTTAGGCCGGATTCGCAGCGGCCGTTTGTGGGGAGCGGACCTTTTTGGTGCCCAACAATCCGCAGATTAAGGCACCCAAAGCGCAGGTAACAAAGGTAATTCCGGCGGAGTGCATCATATTGCCAAGTCCTACCAAGGGGGAAACAATGCTGCCGAATAAAAATCCTGCCGCCCCCAAAACAGCCGACCCTGTACCCGCCTGCCCGCGTACGGCGTCCATTGCAAGTGTAGTTGCCGCCGTAAAGGAAAGTCCCGCCATAAACAGCAGTACAAAGAGCAGGCCCTCAAACACTATAATAGAACTGTCCGCAAACAAGGCCGCGCTTAATAAAATACTGCAAACCAGCATCCCCAAGCAACTGGTTAAAATGCAATTTTCCTGGCGTTTGAATTTGACCGACAACCCTGCGCCGATACCAATCGCTACGGCATTAACTGCAAAAAACAGACTGAACGCCAACGGGCTAAACCCGTAATGTTCCTGTATGATAAAGGGCGAGGCCGCAATATACGCAAACAAAATACCCAAGGCAAAGGCCTGTTCCAACACGCAAAAAATATATTTGCGGTTTTGAAAGACCGTTTTAAATACCCCAAAGGTTTTGGAAAGTTTTTCCTTAGAGCGTTTGGCGCGGGATAATGATTCGTTAAAATGGACACACGCTCCTGTCAGCAAAAGGCCGATGGCAAACAATACTATAAACACACTTTGCCAGCCGGTTACTTTTAAAATGGCTCCGCCGATAACAGGTGCGGCAACGGGCGCAATACCGTTAATCGCGCCGATAATAGCCAGGGCTTTTGCTAAGTTAGCGGACTTGAACTTATCCGTAGCAATAGAGCGGGAGATGACAATCCCGCCTGCGGCGGCTAAACCTTGTATCAAGCGCAGGGATACAAATACTTCTATGGTCGGCGCAAAAATACAGGCTACCGTGGATAACAGGAACAGAACCATAGATGCGAGTAGCGGTTTCCGGCGGCCGTATTTATCGCTTAACGGGCCAAAAACAATTTGCCCCGCGGCTAACCCCAGCATAGAAAACGTCAACCCTAACTGCACCATAGAAGCATTGGTGTTAAAGAACGACGTCATTGCCGGAAGGCTGGGTAAGTACATATCGGTTACGAACGGGCCGAAAGCCGTCAGCATACCCAGAAAGACAAATAAAAAAAGGCCGTATTGCGCCTTTTTGTGGAGTTTCCCTGCCAGGTTTTGTTGTGTTTCATACTTATATTGTAACTTTTTTGGAGCAAAAACAGAGCCGGTTCTCCGGCTTTTTGCACTGTTTTCTGCTAGGGCAGGGGTTATAGTTTTCCGCCCGCTGGGGGTAAAATAATGCGGGTTTTTATTGGCGGTGCCTTAAATATTTTTCCAGGGAAAAGCAGAAATAGGTACAATATATATATGAAGCGTACCTGTCAATGGCTGTTAATTTTTGCTTTGCTATCGTACTGTGCCCCCTTTGCGGCGGCGCAGAAACGCTTGCCGTCCGTGCGCTTGCCGGGCAAAGCGGGCGCGGAAATATTGCCTAAAATGTTCCGTGTTCCATTGGTAAAAATTCCCGTGGTGCGGATGCCGGTCGGGCCGCAGATTTCGGCCTTGTTGGCTACCCCGGCTGTGCCGTCTTTTACGGTGCAAACGCCGTTGCGCCCGGTGGTTTTCCCGGGTAAAAAAGATATTGATGCCGTTATTTTTGACTTAGACGGTACGCTATTAGATTCCTTGTGGGCATGGGAAAATTCCGGGGTGAACTTTTTGCGCACACAGGGGATTAATCCGCCCGAAGGGTTTAACGACCAGTTAGCCCAACTGTCGCTTATGGACGGAGCCAAACTGGTTAAAGAAAAATATAACCTGCCCCAATCGCCTGAGGAAATTTTGCGCCTGACATTGGCCCCTATCCGCGAGCGCTATTTCCATACCATTATGCCCAAGCTGGGGGTGCCGGAACTCTTGCGCCGTTTGAAAGAGCAGGGGGTGAAGATGTGTGTGGCTACGGCCTCGGATAAAGAATTAACCATAGCGGCTTTAAAACGCACGGGGCTATTGCCTTATTTTGATTTTATCTTAACGTGTGATGAGGTCGGGGCGGGGAAAAGAACTCCCGTCATTTACGAAGCCGCCCTCAAAAAATTAGGCACGCAAAAAAAGCGTACCTTGGTGGCGGAAGATGCGCTCTATGCCTTGACGACTGCACACCAAGCGGGCTTCCCCACGGCGGGGATTTTTGATATGCACTCCGCCAAGGACCAGCCGGCGGTGCAAAAACTTTCCACTTATTATATTCCGTCCTATACGGCTGTGCAGCCGTAAGTTGAAAAAAGTATAATAAAGCATAATTTCTAAGCAAGGAGCCGCCTGTGCGTGCACAAGCCAAAAAATGGGTCGTTACCGGGGGAGCGGGGTTTATCGGTTCGCATATTATCAAAGAACTGGTTTCCCGCGGACAAGAAGCGGTAGCAGTGGATAATTTTTCAACAGGCTCTCTTTCCCATTTATCTTCTGTTCAAAACAAAATTAAAGTTATTCCGGCTGATATCGGTGATTTTCCTGCCCTTTTAAAAGCCTTTCAGGGGGCCGATTATGTGCTGCACCACGCAGCCCTTGTTTCCGTGCCCCGCTCGGTGGAAGATCCGCAACTGACTTGGCAGATAAATGTGTCCGGCACGCTTAACGTGTTGGAAGCCGCCCGCCAGGCAGGTGTAAAACGTGTGGTGTTTGCCTCGTCTTGCTGCGTGTATGGCAGTTCCTCTAAACCGTGTAGGGAAAGTGCGCCCAAGCATCCCGGTTCGCCTTATGCCCTTTCCAAACAAATCGGCGAAGAATTATGCCGTTTTTACACACAAACATATGGGTTAGAAACGGTGTGCTTATGTTATTTTAACGTCTATGGAGCCGGGCAAAACCCAAATGGGGCTTATGCGGCGGTGATTGCACAGTTTTTGCAGTGTGCGCTAAAAGGACAACCGGTGCGCATAGACGGCACAGGCCGCCAAAGCCGCGACTTTATCGCCGTAGAGGACGTAGCACGCGCCAATATTTTGGCCGCTCAAAAAGGGGTGCCCGGCGAAACATATAATGTAGCGTGTGGGAAAAGTTATTCCTTGCTAGCCTTGTTGCGCCTGATTGAACAAACCACACACCAAAAATTGGCCCGCACTTTTGCCCCTAGCCGCGCGGGAGATGTGCGCACCTCGTCTGCCGATATTTCCAAAATTTCCCGGTTAGGTTTTAAGCCCCGAATAATGCTTCAAACGGGGATTGCCCGCCTGTGGCATACCTTGCAACAATAATCCTTTTGTACGCTTTCGCTCCGCCCCGAATTATGCTATATTATGGGGGAAGAAGTACCATATTCAGGAGGGGAATACAATGTGGGAAAAAGACATTAATATTAATGAAGTTCGCGAAATTCGCAGCCGCACGCTGGTTTATTTTGGCGTAGGTGCTATTGCCAAAATTGCCGATATCTGCAAAGATTTAAAAGCGCGCGGAATTAATAAGGTGCTCGTGATGACCGGGCGCGGTGCTTACAAAAAAACAGGTGCGTGGGACCACGTTACAAAGGCTTTTGAAACTACGGGTATGCAGTATGTGCATTACGACCAGGTAACGCCGAACCCGAATACCCACCACGTCAATGATGCCGTAAAAATGGCGCACGACTTTGGCGCACAGGCGGTTATTGCCATTGGCGGCGGTTCTGCTATTGATGCGGGCAAAAGTGCGGCTATTTTGCTTAAATATCCGGGCAAAACTGCCGAAGATTTATATACTTTCCAATTTACGCCGTCAGAAGCCGCCCCGATTATTGCAATTAACCTTACGCACGGTACCGGCTCCGAAGCCAACCGCTTTGCAGTAGTCAGTATTGAAGAAAAGAACTTCAAACCGGCCATTGCGTATGATTGCATTTATCCGCTCTATTCTATTGATGACCCGGCCTTGATGACGGGCCTTGCCGAAAACCAGACACGCTATGTGTCCATTGATGCGGTAAACCACGTTGTAGAAGCCGCCACCACGAAAGTAGCCTCTCCGTATGCGATTGATTTGGCTATTTCCGTAGTCAAATTGGTGGCTGAATACTTGCCGGTGGCCTTAAAAGACCCCAAAAACTTGGAAGCGCGTTATTTCTTGGCCTATGCGGCCTTGGCGGCGGGTATTGCGTTTGATAACGGTATGTTGCACTATACGCACGCGTTGGAGCACCCGCTTTCCGGCGTGAACCCGAACTTGACGCACGGCTTGGGCTTGGCGATGTTATTGCCGGCGGTACTCAAAAACATTTACCCGGCCCGCCCGGCTACTTTGGCTGATGTGCTTGCGCCTATCGTGCCCGGCTTAAAAGGTTGCGGGTGCGAAGCCGAAAAAGTGGCTGAGGGAGTGGAAAAATGGCTCTTTTCCGTCGGCTCTACGCACAAACTGCTGGACGAAGGGTTTAAAGCGGAGGATGTGGATAAACTCGTGGAATTGGCGTTCAATACACCGTCTTTGGACGGTTTGTTGGGCTTGGCTCCTACCGAAGCAACGAAGGAAGCCGTCCGCGCGATTTATACCGAATCGCTTAAACCCTGCCACAAATAAGTTTTACTTGGCAAAAAAAAGCCCCCGGAAAACCGGGGGCTTTTTGATGTAATTCTACCGCAAAACTTTGTTGCCGCGCATATAATCAAAAAATTGTTTTACGCGGCTGTCGCACAATACGTCTTTTACCGCGATATCCTTTTTTAAATGTACCCCCGCCAAGGTTCGGCACCGGCTTAATGCCACATAGGTTTGCCCGGGCGCAAAAGCCCCTCTCCCGATATCTAAATAAATACTGTCAAACGTCAGCCCTTGTGATTTGTGTATGGTAATGGCCCAGGCCAGTTTTAGTGGATATTGCTTAAAAAATCCTTTTACTTTGGGTTGCAACTTTTGTGTAAGTGCGTTAAATTCGTAGCGTACATCTTCCCAGACGTGCGGTTCCACTTGATACACACACCCTTTCAATTCCACCTGTATAAAGTCCGGGCCTAAATCATATACGGTGCCGATATCTCCGTTTACCCAGTTATCATCATTAACGAGCATCATAATTTTAGCGCCTTTTTTTAGGTGGAGCGTTTTATCCGCGGGCGTAGCCTTGCCGAAAGAGTCATCAGCGGTGGCTTCGTAGGCAAACTCCTTGCCGGGGAGTAAGGATAAATAATGTACATTACGCCAAGCGGCATCGCGGTTTGTGGGGGCTAAAATAATGCTGTTTTCAAAATTTTCCGGCAATTCAAAGGTTTTGCGCGCGTTGAGCAGGCTGTCTAATTGTGGTTGGGTTACGTTGCCCTCGCGGATTAAATTGAGTAAATTGGCATAATCGGGGTCGGCCTTTTGGCGGAAAATGCGGCGCAATTCAAATACTTCCGGAGGCAAACGGCGTAAGACTTGTGCTTCAAAAAAGTACGGACTTTTGTAAATTTGGCGGAAATAATCAAATAGCCCGCCCGTGCTGGATTCTTCTACCGGCGGCAACTGGAATAAATCCCCGAATAAAACAATTTTTTTACCGCCGAAAGGTTCTTCTGTATGCGTGGAAATTTGCAAAATATAGTCTATCGCATCTAATAAATCGGCCCGGAGCATAGAGGCTTCGTCAATAATAATGGTATCTACGGCATCTACGGTTTTGCGCGGCAATCGTTTGAGGTTGCTTTTGTCTAACAGGTTTCCGGGTTTTAAATGGAAAAAAGAGTGTACTGTCTGTCCGTGTACATTAATAGCCGCAAGGCCGGTGGTAGCCAGAACCACTGCGTTTTGTGCGGTGTGTCTGGCAAAATAGCGCAACAGGGTGGTTTTACCCGTGCCCGCACGGCCCGTGATAAAGATAAGCGGCATAACGGGCGGTTTGGCTTCCAGCAAGGATAAAGCGTCCTTAAATTCATCGGTTAAAATAATGTTAGCATCTGGTGCGGGCATATTTAAATTATAGCAATTAGACCGTTGCCTTATCTGCTTGGGAAAAAAGACTATGTGTTGAAGGGTGGGAAATAGTAAAAATTGTTGATTGGTGGCTTGCTAAGTGTAGAAGGGCTTGAATCGTTTTTTTTTTTTGGTAAATTTTGAGTATGCTCAAAATTTACCAAAAAGAGAGGTAGTGATGAAAAAAGCGAATACGGGGCGATTAGGCCGCTTATTATGGAAAGTGGGAAAAGGCTCCTTGCGAAAAGGTTTGGCCGGCTTTACATTGATAGAATTATTGGTTGCTGTCCTGATTATCGGCATTTTAGCGTCGGTAGCGATGCCGCAATATAATAAGGCTGTGGAAAAAAGCCGCGCCACACAGGCTTTGGCAATTTTAAAATCTTTATACGCTGCACAGGAAACCTATTATATGGCAAATGGCTCGTATGCGACCTCATTTGACGAGTTAGACCTCAGCGTTCCGTGGACGGGGACAACCAAATGGTTTACTTTGGGACATGATACCAGAGCAAATGAAAATTGGTCATTACAAATCTATAACGATGGAATGGGAAATTGTGCTATTTATTTAGGGCGTATTTCAGGCGAATATAAAGGGGCGGGGTGGACGATTGGTTTGTCTGGTGGTAGCGGTGGAGAAAACGGCACATTGTTTTGTGGCGAGCGGAAGAGTATCGGTATTTCGTATGAAAAAGAAGCAGGCAGTTATTGCGTACAAATTTTTGGCGGTACAAAAGTGTTTGAAGACCCCGGCTTGCGCCGCTACCGTTTGCCGTAAATTTTCTTGAAAATTCTAGCAAAAAGATTATAGTATAAAATATATGAAAACTTTTTTTACCTTGCTTTTTGCTTTATTTGTAACCCCGTTGGGGTGGAGTGCCCCATTTGGCTTTTTGCCGGGGGCGGAAAATATAGATAATCCGAGCGCCCCGTCTGCCTTGCTGCGTAAGATAGTATCGGGTGAGCCGGTTTGCGTGGCGGTGCAAAGTTTCCGCCAGAACGAAACGCGCACTGAGGAAGAATACTTGGAAATGTTGCGCCAAAGTTATCAGGAGTGGTTTGATTTTACGCTAAAAACCGTACGGCAAGCCGGACGAGAGGACGAATTTAAAGATTTGCTTCCCGCTTTGCAAACCCAAGTAGTTGTGCGCAAGGACTGCCCCCAGCCGGATATTAATTTCTTTGTTATTCCCGCTAATCAAATGAAAACGGTATGTAAGGCCTCTTCGGCCTTGGCGTGTGTGGATGTAGCATCCAGACCCTACAAAATGTATTTTTCACCTAAAAAAGGTCTTGCAAACTGGGCCCAAGGGGGGAACGATAAATTATTGTCGCACGAGTTAGGGCATACCCTTGGCTTTGCGGACCAGTATCCCTATGGGCGCATCAACTCCTCTATGGCATATCACACGCCGGACAGCAGTAAAGGGATAATGTCAGTTGCCAAGGCGGGGATAAAATTTTCGTGTGATGAAGCGGACGGGTTTATCAACTTGTTAGATGTTGGTGTATATGGCAAGGCGCGCGGCGGTAAGGACGGATGGCGCAGTTTTTGTCCTAAACGCACATACAGATATGTACAGGGCCGCCCCACCAGCAACGATAAATATGCCGTAGAGGTAATACCTCCCAATGTGGTGGTGATGACCTTTGGCAAAGAAGGGATGTTGCAAAATACACAGTATTTCCCCGATGCCAAGGATTATTCGTTTGATATACAAACTGTTTTTACACCGGAGGAAACGGATAAATCGGGCCGGTTGCTTTATGGGAAAAGTGATAAGGGCGAAGAAATGTATTGCTCTTATATGTATGAGCGCAAGCGGTGTGTGGCCACAAAAGAGGCGGCCAATGTGGCCTTGTGGGAGGATTACTTCCCGCATAAGAAGGTGCATATTGTAACCTTGGCCTATTCCTCTCCCAAGGGAAAAAGTATTTGGTTAAATTATTTTGAAGGCAAGGACGAAAAAATTTTGGTTTATAAAGGGCCGGATGGAATTTTTGAATTTGGTTTTTCCTCGGGGATGTTTGTAATAAAAGGGCGTCAGGTGTTTGGAAAAAAATCTGAGCCGGAAAAAGAGCCTGCATCTCCGCAAGAGGCGTTGTTGCAACGCAAAGCGCAGCAAGCCGCCGAACGAGCGCAGCAGGAGCGTGTGGAAAAGTTATTATTAACCTTTTATGATAGATATGTAGAAGGCAATATGCCTGTTGCCGGAGAATAGCAGGTGGCCCGTTCCTTGATTTTAATAGTAAAAAACAGCCCCGCGTAAATCAAAAACGCGGGGCTGTGCGATTTTGTGCAAAAGATTATTCTTGGTAATCCTTTAACATTTTGGTACGGCTGGGGTGGCGCAGTTTGCGGATAGCCTTGGCTTCAATCTGGCGCACGCGTTCGCGCGTAACATTAAACATTTTACCCACTTCTTCCAAGGTGCGCGGATAGCCGGAGTCAATTCCAAAACGCAGGCTGATAATTTTGGCCTCTCGTTCCGAAAGCGTCGCCAATACATCAGCCACTTCCTGCTTGCGCAAAAAGTCCACTGCCGCACTGGTGGGGTTTGGCCCATTCTTATCTTCAATAAAGTCTTCCAAGTTGGAATCCTCATCCTCTCCAATTGGTGTAGAAAGGGAAATTGGGTCCTGCATAATTTTCAGCACGCTTTTTACCTTTTCCACAGACAGGCGGAGTGTTTTGGAATAATCTTCCAAGGTTGGCTCACGGCCGTGTTCCTGGCGGAATTTGTTAGTAACCTTAGTCAGTTTGGAAACTAATTCCTTCATATGCACGGGAATACGGATTGTATTGGCCTGGTCGGCAATGGCGCGGTTGATACTCTGGCGAATCCACCAGGTAGCATAGGTGGAGAATTTAAAACCGCGTTTGTATTCAAATTTTTCCACGGCTTTCATTAAGCCCAAGCCACCCTCTTGAATTAGGTCGGAGAGTTCCAGGTTGGAATTGACGTGCTTTTTGGCAATAGAAACCACCAAACGCAGGTTGGCTTTGATTAATTTTAATTTGTCCTGCAAAATCATATCCTCAAAAAACACGATACGGTCGTTAAAGGACAAAAACTCCTTTTCCGTCATCGGGAGCATATCCACCATTTGCGCGTGGCGGCGCTGGACGTCTTCAATGTTTGATAAGGCGCGTTCTAACTCCGGTAACGTAAATTTGGTGGCCTTTTTAAATTCCTTTTCCGTCATTTTGCCCGCTTTAAATTTAGTAACCAGTTTTTTGACGTCCTCGTATTTGCCGAAGTAATCGTCAAAGCGTTGCATATCGTTGCGGGTTTCGGTCAAACGGTCGGCCAAGTTTTTGATTTTGTTGGTCAGACGTTTGATTTTATTTTGGTTCAAATTTAATTTGGTAATGGTCTGCACGACTTCTTTTTGCTTGGCTTCCAATTTTTCAATGGCATTATTACGTTTTTTGTCGGTCAGGTTGCCCTCGCGCAATTCCTTCATTAATTTGGTAATTTCCTGCTCACGCTTGCCGATAAATTGCGCCGCATCTTTAAGTTTTTTGCGCATATTGTTTAGTTCGCGTGTCGTGCGTTTGCCGCGGGGCATCAATTCCTTGGTGGTCATTTCTTCTTGGTCCACCAATTCTTCCCAGTTGCAAATTTCGCGCATCGTGATAGGCGATTCCAACACCAATTTGCGCAGTTCCTTTTCGCGTTCGCGGATATTGCGTGCGAGTGTGATTTCTTCGTCGCGCGACAAAAGCGGTACTTTACCCATTTCGGACAAATACATCCGGATAGAGTTGGAAATGTCCGGGCTGGCGGAGGACCAATCTTCGCTTAATGCCTCTTTATCGGCGGCGGAGACGGACTTGAATTTCTTTTGGTCCACGACCTGAATGCCCAAATCGTCCAGCGTGCCCATCACGCCGTCAATGTCTTCCGCGCTCATATCCGACGCGGCGATAGAGCGGTTCAAATCTTCCAACGATAAGAACCCGCTTTCTTTGCCTTCTTCTACTAAATCTTTCAGCGCTTTATTTCCCGATGCCATAATTTCCTCAACTGCGATATTTTTTTAATTTGTTTTGCAATTCTATATATTTTTTAAAAACTTCCGGCGGTACATTTCCTGCGCCAAGTTGCTTCATCTGGCGGCGGACCGCTTGTAATTGTTTATGCAAGCCGCTTTGCTGCAATTTAGCCGCACAGGCGGCAATGTCGCGCGCCGGGTCAAAATCTTCCGGCGTTTGTAAAAGGGCCAACTTTACAAATTCACTCTTTTGCGCAGGGACCAATTTAGCCGCTTCCTGGGCTAAATCCGGTGCCTGCGGATGTTCCATATGCGCCCGGACCAATGTTTCAAACAAGTTCCAGGCGGCGGGTGTGGAAAAATCTTCCCGCGTGAGTTCGGAGCATAAAACCAAATGGGCCGGACTCTTTAAAATCCACGACAACAAATCTTCTTCTGCCGGAGTGGCAATGGCATTTTCCAATACCGCTTGCTGTCGGCGGAAACGCGACGCGGGTACATAAGATGCTTCCCGCAGCCGTTCCATTACTAATTCTTCATCTACGCCCAAATGTTCGGCCACATATTTGGCCCACTCGCGCCGGACGATTTCATCCGGCTGTTTAGAAATCGTTTCCGCTAATTCGGATACCAAGCGTGTTTTGTCCTGTGCTTGGATAGGTTGCTCACATTGGGAGAGCAATAACCGGGTGTGAAACGCAATTAAATCTTGGGCGTTATTTAAAATTTCTTCAAAATTTTCTTTTCCGTACTTGGCTATATATTCGTCCGGGTCCAATCCGTCCGGCAGCGAGGCTACTTTTACAAAGAGTCCGCGCTCAATCAAAATAAGCCCGCCGCGCAAAGCGGCTTTGATTCCGGCGGAGTCCGGGTCAAACAGGACAATTACCGTGTCCGTATAACGCCTTAACAGCCGGGCGTGTTCCTCGGTCAAACTGGTTCCCAAAGGTGCTACGGTATAACCCGCGCCCGCCTGGTGGCAAGCGATAACATCCATATACCCTTCCAGGAGTACGGCTTTCCCGGCTTTGCGGATTTCGGGGCCTGCAAAATTTAGCCCGTAGAGGACTTGGCTTTTGGTAAATAAAACCGTTTCGGGCGAGTTTAAATATTTGGGTTCGCCTTCGCCCAAAATGCGTCCGCCGAAACCTACCGTATCGCCCCGCTGGTTGATAATGGGGAACATCAGGCGGCTGCGGTAATAATCCCGCGGACCATAGGCGGTTAACACACAAAGCCCCGCCTCTTTTAAATCTTGATCCGTAAACCCCGCGGCGCGGGCTTCTTTGGCCAGGGCGGTGGGGTCATTTTTAGCAAAGCCCAACTCAAACTTTTGACAGGTTTCTTTGGTCAAATTGCGCTCTTTCACATACGCGCGCGCGAAATCGCCGTTAGCCGACATTAAATTTTTATGAAAGAACGCTTTTGCAAAGTCCAACAACTTGCGCAACGTGGCGCGCCGGATTTCCTCGCCTGTTAAAGGGCGCATAGGCTTGTATTCCAAGCCGGCTTGCCCGGCCAATTTTTCAAGTGCTTCGTTAAAGGATAAATTTTCAATCTTCATCAAAAAATCAAAAATATCCCCGCCTGCCTGGCAACCGAAACAATAGAACAACCCCTTTTCGCTGTTGCAAGTGAAGGAAGGGGTCTTTTCTTTATGAAACGGACAGCAGGCTTTGTAGGTTTTACCCGAGCGTTTAAGGCCCGGAACATATTGCCGGATAAATTCTACAATGTCCAATCTGTCCTTAATTTGTTCTGTGAGGTTATTATTCACGGTGCCGCCTGTTTTAGATTAAAGTTAAAGGCAAATAAGGCAATAGTCCGATACTTGCGTAAAGGACTATTGCCTGTGGTGTTACTTTAATTAAAAACGTCTGCGTTTGGTGCGGCGGGCGCGGCGTTGGGCTTCCTGCGATTTGATTTTTCTCTTTACGCTCGGAGGCATATACGTTTCGCGTCTTTTGATTTCTTTCAAAATGCCGTTCTTTTCGCATTCTCTTTTAAAGCGTTTCAGGGCTTCTTCAAGATGTTCGGCATCTCTTACTTTTACGAAAACCATTACTTTTTCACCACCTTCTACGGTTAATAGACAAAAATAAAAACGGTATTTTATACCTTATGTATATTATACCTTATTTTTCCTAAATTTTACGTTTTTTTCAGCCAGCGGGCCATAAAAAACGTCTGCCGGCCATTAAGTGGAAGTGTAAATGGTCCACGCTTTGCCCCGCGCCTTTACCGTTATTGGTTACCAGGCGGAAGTCCTTTAAATCAAACTGCTTGGCCAGTTTTTTGGCAACCAGCAAGATTTTGCCCAACAGCAAGGCGTCCTTTTCGTCCGCTTCCGATAAGCGCGCAATGTGCTTGCGGGGAATAATCAAAAGATGTGTCGGCGCTTGGGGGTTTAAATCTTTAAATGCCACCACGTCGTCATCTTCGTAAATCAGTTGGCTTTTAATAGAGCCGTCGGCAATGCCGCAAAAAATACAATTCATAAAGTTATTATACATATTTTTTCTTTTTACTTTTTGGGTCGCCAAAAAGTAAACAAAAAACTCGCAGACCGCACCCATAAAATCCAGTTCCGCACGGCGCATTTTACAACTCGCCTGTGGCTCAAACAAATAAAATGCTTTTTCCGTACGGAACAGATTTTATAAACGGGTTAAGGCCTGCACAAACGGCAACGGCGGACGCTTTTTATAAGCAGGACGAAGGGCGGGTATAAATAAGGGAACGGATTTTAGGGGGGAACACGGAGGCCTTGACTCGTTTTTTTTGATACAATACCCTGTAAGGGTTGAATTTCTGGCAAAGAATTATTATCCTATTAATCAGCCTTTAAATCAAATTGCTGAGGAGTTTTTATGAAAAAAGGGTTTACGTTAATTGAATTGTTGGTTGTAGTGCTTATTATCGGTATTTTATCCGCGGTTGCGTTGCCGCAGTATCAAAGGTCGGTTGGCAAAGCGGATGCGGCACAGTTATTAGTGGCTTTGAAGGCGTATGATACGGCGCGGGATGAGTATAAATTGGCCGGTAATGGCGGAAGTGGTTGGGCTGAACTGGCGGGGCGTGATGCCGTTATGGGAAATATTTATCCTGCGGAAAGTAGTGATTCCGATAATGTTGGAAATAAGTTTGAAGTTATGTATAGTTGGTCAAACAACACTTATGGCTATCAATATACCTATATTTATGATAAAAAAAGCAACTCTACCCTCTATTTGTGGGATTTTGGAACGGCAGGCGGAAACAGAGCGGAGTGCGACTATGATTCCACGCGGTGGAAGGCTCTCTGTGATGCTGTAAAAAGTACCCGTCTTACGGATGCAGATTGGACGTACGAAAAAATATAAGATGGTTAACAGCCGCCTCTAACTAAATTGAGCGCGGCTTTTTTATGCCCGAAAAATGCGCATCAACTCAAAAATTGGTATCATATATCTATATTGTATTTTGGAGACCCCAAACATGGCAAAAAACGACCTGACAACCAGAAACCTGATGTTAGACAGTTTGAAGCAATATGCTAAAAACCGGATTTCCTTTAATCTCATCCGGGAGCATGACGCCAAAAACGAAATTCCGTTAGACATTTTGAAAGAGATGTACGACCACGATGTGCTGGGGGTGCATCTTTTGCTTATTCCCGAAGAATATGGCGGACTCGGCGGACAAACCACCGAGATTTACCGCGTGTGCGAACAATTAGCCCGCATTGACTTGGGCATCGCCACCGGTGTTTTCGCCACCTTCCTGGGCAGCGACCCGATTAACGTCGGAGGTACCCCGGAACAAAAAGCCAAATGGTTCAAAAAAATCGCACAGGAAAATAAACTTGTGGCCTATGGCGCCACGGAAGCCGATGCAGGCTCTGACCTTGTTTCCTTGCGTACCCGTGCCGAACACGTCATCAAAGACGGTAAGGTCGTGGGTTACAAAATTACCGGCAGCAAGATGTGGATTTCTAACGGCGGTGTGGCCGATATTTACACGGTACTCGCCTTGGCTCCGGGCGGCCCGAGTTGGTTTATTGTAGAAAAGGGCACCCCGGGCTTTACCCAGGACGTACACGAAGATAAGCACGGTATCCGCTTGTCCAATACGGCGGGCTTAGCATTTGATGATGTTTATGTCCCGGCCGAAAATCTAATCGGTTTGAAGGAAGGCCAAGGTTTCCTGCAAGCGCAGGCCGTGTTCGGTTATACGCGCTTAATGGTAGCGGCTTTCGGTTTGGGCGGCGGCGAAGAAGCGGTGGAAACTGCTTTGCAATATGCCCAACAGCGCATTCAGGCGGGCGGCCCGTTGGCCCAAAAGCAGGGTTTTATGTTAAAACTCATTACCCCGCACTATGTCCGTTTTGAAGCCGCGCGTGCTTATATTGACTGGACGGCCAAACAGTTGGAAGTAAACAACCACGGTTTAGCCACCGAGGGCGCTATCGCCAAATTGTATGCTACCGAATCGGGCAATAAGGCAGCCGAAGACTCTATCCAAGCGATGGGCGGTTTCGGTTATACCAAAGAATTTGCGGTAGAAAAAATTAAACGCGACGTAAAAATTACCTGTATTTACGAAGGCACCAGCGAAGTGTTGGAAATGACGATTTTCCGCGGAAGATGGCAGGAACATTTAAAGAGCCGCGGACAATATTATTTGAACCAAGCCGCAGAGTTTGATGCTATCCACGCGCAGAACCCCAATGTGGGCGCCGACAGCGTGGCCTTGGGTTTTAGAGCGTTGGCCCGCGTGCTGGACGATTGCCGTATGAATAAACTTACGCGCCACCAGTATGTAACCTTTATGCTTGGCGACCTGATTAGCGAAATGGAAGTAGCCGCCGTGTTTACGCGCCAATGCGCCAACAAGGTAGTAACCGAAGGCAGCCGCTTTGATATCAATACGCTTAGCACGATGGCCCGCGTAAATGCCCGCCAGAGCGCATTCAAAACCGCTACGGATGGTATGCGCCTCATCTTGGGCACTTGCCCGGCGCTTAATGCGGCTGAACTCAGCCAAGCCGTCAACTTGGTCGGCATTGAAGAAAAAATGCTTGGGCTGATTGACGATATGGACGTAGTGTCCGCTAAACTTAGAGAAGTTTTCAAAAAATAGGATACTTATGAATATCATTGTTTGCATTAAACAAGTTCCCGATTCCACCCAAGTAAAGGTGGACCCGAAAACCGGTACGCTTATCCGTGCGGGCGTTCCCAGCATTTTAAATCCGTACGACCACTACGCTTTGGAAAAAGCCTTGGCGATTAAAGCCAAAACAGGTGCCAAAGTAACCGTACTTTCTATGGGCCCCCAGCAGGCTACGGCAGTGCTTCGCTTGGCACTTGCTTTGGGTGCGGACGAAGGCGTTTTGCTGTCCAGCCGCGCCTTTGCCGGTTCTGATACTTGGGCGACGTCTTATGCGCTTGCTATGGCGGTGCGCCATATCGGCCAGTATGATTTGATTCTCTGCGGTCAAATGGCTATTGACGGTGATACGGCCCAAACCGGCCCCGGTATCGCCTTCCATTTGGGTATCCCGCAAATTACGTTCTGCGAAAGCATTGACGCAAGCGGCAACCAAATTGTCGTCAAAAAACTTATTGAAGGCGGCCACCAGATTTTGGAAGCCGACCTGCCTGCTTTGGTTACGATGACTATGCCGCACGACTATGTGGCGAAATATCCTTCCTTTATGGCCGCGCACAAAGCGCAGGATAAAGTGATTCACGTTTGGACGGAAAAAGATGTAAATGCCGACCCGCATAAATTGGGGTTGGAAGGCTCTCCTACCCGTGTGGACCGCATCTTCCCGCCGCCGGCCAGACAGAAAGGCGAAATGTTCTCCGGCTCTGCCGTGGAACTTGCCGATAAGTTTGTAGAGATTTTGAAAAAGGAGAGTGTAATCAAATGATTCAAATTTCGGAAAAATGCGTAGGCTGCGGTAAATGTGTAGCCACCTGTCCTTTTGGAGCGCTCTCCTTGGTGAACCGCAAGGCGGTTGCCAACAATGCCTGTACGATGTGCGGTGCGTGCGTAAGCGCCTGCCCGGTGAAAGCCTTATCCTTGCCGGCAACGGGTGCGGCAAAGAAAGACCTTTCCGCCTACAAAGGCGTATGGGTGTTTATTGAAATTGCCGATGACGGACACAACCAAAAAGTCCGCCCGGTGGGTTTTGAACTTTTATCCAAGGGCCGCGAATTGGCGAACCAGTTGGGCGAGGAACTTTGCGCCGTAGTCATTGGCGAGGGTGTGGAAAAATACTTTGCCGAACTTTCCCAATACGGTACGGATAAAATTTATGCGGTCAGCAGCCCGGCCTATCATAACTATAATACCGCGGCTTATGCCAACGCAATGGTTACGCTGATTAAAAAGTATAACCCCAGCGTGGTGTTGTACCCGTCCACTTATATCGGGCGTGATTTGTCTCCGCGTATTTCGTCAGAACTGTTTGTCGGTTTGACGGCGGACTGCACGGGGCTTTCCATTAAGGACGGAAACTTGATTCAAACCCGCCCTGCTTTCGGCGGAAATATTATGGCCGACATTAAATGCCCGGACTATCGTCCGCAAATGTCCACCGTTCGCCCCAACGTGTTCAAAAAAGTAGTTACCACCCCCGGCAAAATGGCCCAAGTAGTCAGCGAAGCCATTGCCCTGCCTGCCGAGGCTGCCAAAGTGCGCATTATCAATACGCATATGGATCCGCCCGCCGCAGGTATGAAATTGGACGAAGCCGAAGTGGTTATCGCCGGTGGCCGCGGTATGAAAAACCAAGAAGGTTTTGACCTTTTGGAAACTTTGGCCAGCGAACTGGGCGGTACGGTCGGCGCTTCCCGCGCGGCGATTGACTTGGGGCTTAAACCCAAAGACCAGCAAATCGGTCAAAGCGGTGTAACGGTTTCTGCCAAATTATATGTAGCGTGCGGTATTTCCGGCGCGGTACAGCATATTGTGGGTATGGAACACAGCGACGTGATTATCGGTATCAATAAAGATGCGAACGCGCCGATTTTCAATGTTTGCAAATACGGGTTCGTCGGTGATGCGCACCAAATCTTGCCGCGCATTGTAGAAGGACTCAAAAAAACCAAATAACGGTTTTTACGGAATATCAAACACCCCCGGTTCTATGTGGAGCCGGGGGTTTTTCATATATAGGAAAATTTAATAATAGACCGCGTAGGAAATACTGCCCGGAGTGGGCGGAGGGGGAATCCCTAATTTGCGTTTGCGCTGGGTTTCTTTGCGTTGTTCTTGGAGGAGTATGCGTATCTGCATATCCACATAGGCGGCTTCTTCTGCGTTTAAATAGACAATACTTTCCTGTACGCTTACCGGGGCGGATATTTCTAACGGGCGGGTAAGTTCCTTCTTCATAAAAGCGGCCCAAGATAATAGTTTTTTTGTCATATATTATAGAATAGGTTTTTTAATATTTCCCTGCCAGGGTCAAAGGGCCCGCCGTAGGGGATAAAAAGGGCCTAGCCCTTGTTGGGCCTTTTGGCCCCCACTAGGGGTTTTCGTACCCAAGTGTTTTGTGGCCCGCGTTATTATTGTTGTCATCCCCGAGGGTTTCTGTCGGGGATCTGCCGTTTTTGTAAGAGAACCGCAACGGCGAACAACAGATTCCCGACTACGGCTTTCGGGAATGACGGCTTTCTAAGAAAGAGGTCATCCTGATTTCAGAATCTACATCTTGGGTAGTTCGTTGTTGTCTAAAAAGTCATACTGGAAGGTCTCTGTCCAGTATCCGTTGTTTTCCTCTTTTTGAGTAACGACAG
>NZ_DBMCTG010000002.1:43209-161510 GCF_056976295.1 Candidatus Avelusimicrobium sp. | reverse complement strand
TGTCCGACGGATATCCCCGGATGTATCCGCTGTATAAAAATGCGTATAAAAGGCTGTTTTGCTTAAATATAAAGGCCTTAAAAGGAGAAAAAATGAAAGGATTTGCCTCTATTTTGTCATCCCCGAAGGTTTCTGTCGGGGATCTGTTTTTATTAAAAAAGGAAAACGACAGATTCCCGAGCCCTGCGGGCCGCCAAACACTCGGGAATGACGGTAATAATCATTGCGGTAATAACACCAGAACCCGTATAACAACCTTACGGGATGATGACAATAACAAAGGCACAATAAAGGCCGGTTTTACGCTTATAGAACTATTAGTAGTCGTGCTCATTATCGGTATTTTAGCCGCTATGGCGTTGCCTGATTACCAACGGGCGACAGAAATCAGCCGGGTGGGGGCGGCTCTATCATTTAGCCGTGCGTTCCGCGACTCGGTGGACCGCTATTATATGCAAAACGGGCATTTTCCGTCCTCACCTGATACGCTTGATATCGGACTTACCAAATGTCCAAAATATTTTAGTTGTTCCTATCACGAGTTGACCACGCAGGGAAAATTCCAAATAGACCGCCAAAATGGTCCTTTTGCTTACGGGATTGTCACGCGCTTTGCGGTTTCCCCAGCATTACCTAATACCATAGCTATGCTTTGCGTTCCAACAAAAAAGGCGTAGAATTTTGCGAGCATTGGGGGGAAGACTCAACCCCCGGAGATGGTACTTGGTTTCGCACCTTAATCCAATAAGGCAACGAAACCACCCCGCAGAAAATCAACTCTGCGGGGTGTTTTGCATAAAGTCTAGTAACAATTACGGATGAATTTTATCCATCATACGCGGGAACGGAATCGTTTCGCGCACGTGCTGTAAGCCGCAGACCCAGCGGACCATACGTTCAATACCCATACCAAAGCCGGAGTGCGGCACGCTGCCGTATTTGCGCAGGTCCAAATACCACTCGTAGCCTTTGGGGTCTAACCCCTGTTCTTTAATGCGTTCCAGCAGGGCATCATAATCGGCCTCTCTTTCACTTCCGCCGATAATTTCGCCCGCACCTTCCGGGCCAATCACGTCAACCGCCAACACCGTTTTGGGGTTTTTGGGGTCGCGCTTCATATAGAAGGCCTTAATGGCGGTAGGATAGTGGTGAATCATAATCGGGGTGTCGTAATCTTCGCCGAGCAAGGTTTCCTCGTCTCCGCCGATATCGCCGCCCCAAGGAGTATCGTTGCCCTTTTTGTGCAGGACTTCAATAGCGTCCGTGTAGTCAATACGCGGGAATTTCTTTTCCACGGTGGCTTGCAGTTTAGTTGTGTCGCGCCCGAGCAATTTTAAATCGTCGGCGCGGTTCTTTAACACTTGGGCAACAATGTATTTAATAAAGTCTTCGGCCAGGTCCATATTGTCGTCCAAATCGTTGTAGGCTACCTCGGGTTCCACCATCCAAAATTCGGTCAAATGGCGGCGGGTTTTGCTCTTTTCGGCGCGGAAAGTCGGCCCGAAGCAATAGGTGCGGCCTAATGCCATAGCGCTGGCTTCGCTGTATAACTGCCCGCTCTGGGACAAGAAGGCTTTTTCGCCGAAATAATCGGTTTCAAAAAGCGTGCTGGTACCCTCGCAGGCGGCGGGGGTCAAAATCGGGGAATCAGACAATACAAAGCCGTTTTTATGGAAATATTCGCGGATAGCAAAAATAATTTCGTCGCGGATGCGCAAAATAGCCGTTTGGCGCGCAGAACGCAACCACAGGTGGCGGTAGTGCATCAAAAATTCCGGACCGTGCTCTTTGGGAGAAATGGGATAATCTTTTGCCATTTGCACGACTTCCAAATTCTTTACACCCAGTTCAAAACCGAGAGGGGAGCGTTTATCCTCGCGTACGGTGCCGGTAACGATAATGGACGATTCCTGAGTAACTTTATCACCCAGTTCAAACAGTTCGGGAGAAACTTCGCCCTTGAACATTACGCATTGGATAATGCCGCTGCCGTCGCGCAGTTGCAAAAAGTGTAATTTGCCGCTGGACCGCTTGTTATACAGCCAGCCTTTTAGAGTAATTTCTTGGCCGAGATATTGGCCTACATCTTTAACACGAATTTTACTAGACATATATTCCTCTGTAATAAAGAAATAGGGTACATATCTATTTTATCTTTTTTGGAGAGGAAAAGCGACGGGAAAAGAAAGAGGTATTTTCTTCTTTTTGAGTAATCCCGGATTTCCGGGTGCTCCGCGTCGGCAGACACTTGGGTATGACGGCATATATAAGGAAATTCCTCTTTGAATTGTTTTGCGGGCATTAGCCCTCTTATAAAAGGCGTGCAAGGGGTTTTCTGTTATGTCGTTTGGCTGTTAAGGCCGTCCGTGCGTTGCCTATAAAAGCCGGATTAGGCGGAGTAGCATTTTTATTTGTTTGAGCATAGCGAGTTATAAAAATGCCCGGCTAATTCTGGCTTTTATAACGCTTTGGACGGGGAGTTTTTTGTCATACTTTTTGTCGGTACAAAAAGTATGAATACAGTCCGCGCCTCTTTGTATAGCGCTTGGGTACATCCCCCAATAAAAAACCTCACTTTCGTGAGGTTTTTAAATGGTGGACGTGATCGGGATCGAACCGACGACCTCCTCGTTGCGAACGAGGCGCTCTCCCAGCTGAGCTACACGCCCGAAAATCGGCAACAGCGTTACTTTCAACATATTTATTATAGCATATACGAAAACAAAAATAAAAATATTTTTATTTTTTCCCGTCGGAAAACAGCGCGGGCGCTTGCCGCACTTGAAAATATCACTTTTTACTACTATACTATAATATATGTGTAATTTGAACTGAAACGGTTTCCGTGTTTGGCTCAAATCCTTTTTTTATTGGAGAGTAAAATGAAAAAACTTCTATTTTTACTTTTTGGTTGTTTATTTTCCGCTTCTACCGCCGGAGCGTGGGGGCTGTTGCCGGAATTTACTAAATTACAGCCTGAACAATATAAGAAAAATGACGGCTACCTCAAATTTTTATTGGACGATATTTATGAGGGCCGCCCTGAATTGCGCGTATGCGTAAATCCCTATGATAAAAAAACCGAAGACGAAATGTTTGAAAATATACAGACTGCTTTTTCGTCCATATTTACGTTCGTTCGGCAACAAATTGAGCAAAGCGGACGGACGGCAGAATTTGCGGACTTTTTAGCCGTTTGGCCGAAAACCTTTAAATTGCAACGTATAACTTATCCTGAGGGTAAAAACTGCAAGGCAATATCCGGGCAGTTTGACCTTGAAATCAAGGGAGCGCAAACCCGCATTCCAATTGACACGGGTTTTAGGCTTTCTTATGGACAACAAGGCCACGCGTTGCCTGTGCAGAACTCTGAAACTTTTTCGTGGTCTATCATGTTATCCACAGACACCCCTATCAAGGAAGAACGGGAAGAAATTGCGTTGCACGAGGTTTCCCATTTGTTCGGGTTGGCTGACCAATATTCCAATTCTGCAGCCGACAAAACCTATTCTTTGCAGGCTTTTGAAGACTTAACGAAAATAGATTCCATTATGCAGGGCTCATCTATGGACAAAAGAAAAAAATTGACTTGCGACGATGCGGAAGGATTTATTAACGCAATGGACTTTATTATGCGCCAGAAAGGCAAAATATCCAACCGCTTGAAGCACGGTTGGGCGGATTTCTGCGGGCGCAATTATATTTATATGGACGGTATTCCCCAACGCAACAAGAATCTGGCACAGGCCAAGCAAGAGCACGATGCTTTTGCAAAGTGGGCGGCTAGTGGGTATAAGGACGCCGATAAGCCTGCGTTTGCTTCAAAAGCCCTTGAAGTGCAGCGCGATTTGGCGGCCCGCCTTGCAGGAACTACCAAAAAATTATCTGCCTTGACAGATAAAAAGGCCGAATTAGAGGGACGGATTACTTCTAAAAAATACGAAATTAAACATGCCGACTTTTACAAATGGACTCCCCGCCGATTAAAGGAAGAACAGGCCATATTGAAAAAATTAGAAGAGGAGTTCAATACAGTTGAGCAGGAAATCGCACAACTGGAAGGCAATATGGCGTTGGGAAAATTCCCCGAATTATCCCAAAAGGACACACCGGCGCTGGCCGCGCCCACTACGGGTAAGAAAGAGGAAGCAAGTTTATCCTCTAAATCCACCCCCGTGATTAGTGGCAACTATGTGGGCCCGCAAGGCGCACAAGTAGTGGCGGGCACACCTAAAACCACTAAACCCGCCCAAAGGGAAACTCCCAAAGTAGCCAACACGGCCCCAAAGGCAGCGGCGCAACAGCCTCAGGCTCAGCCGATGGCAACGCCTGTTCAGCCCCAACCTGTACGGGTAAGCAACAATCCCAAGGCTGCGTTGGACCGCTATATTGCGGCGCACCCCGAGTTAAGAGAGTCTTTATTGGCTGTTCGCACGGGTATGGCTCTGCCTTCGCAGGCGCGTGAGGTGATGGAATTTCAGACATTGTTTGAAGCATACAAAAAAGGGGAAGAACCCAAGATGCTGACAGCATCCGCGCAGATGCCTGCTTCCGCCCCGGCGGCTGATAACAAAGCCCCCAAGGCTGATAATAAAATCAATGTAAACAATGCGAATAAACGAAAGGAATTGGAAGCCAAATATAAGGCACAATGTACTTTGTCTAGTTTTGAGCAGAAATACGAAAAGGAACTTACTCCCATCCGCAAACGCTTGGAAAAGGGGAAAAAGTTGAACGCGCGGCAATCTTCCTTATGGAACGCATACAGCCAGCGTTTAGAACAGGTGCAAAATAGACCTAGGTGCAAAGAATTATCTGCCCAAATCAAAGCCCTTTAATTAAAAACCCCGGGAAACCGGGGTTTTTTAGCATTTGTCTATTCTTATTTCCCTCTAAAATGCTAAAATTACTTATATGGCTAAACTTGTACGCGGGTTTAGAGACATCTTTGAACCCCAATCTAAAAATTTTACAGAACTGGAAAATTGCGCCCGTGGCGTGTTTTCCCTTTATGGGTTCGGCGAACTGCGCCTGCCCACCGTGGAATTAAAAGAACTTTTTATTAAATCCACCGGCGAAACGACCGACATTGTCCAAAAGGAAATGTACGCGTTTGAAGATGCCGGGCACCGCCAGTTGGCTATCCGCCCCGAAGGCACCCCCGGTGTGGTGCGTGCATATTTGGAAAATAATTTTACGCAAAATGCGCCTGTGCAAAAATTTTATTACATTGGTAATATGTTCCGCGCGGAACGCCCCCAGGCGGGCCGCTACCGCGAGTTTGAACAAATTGGCGCAGAATATATCGGCAACGCTGCCCCGGCCGCTGATGCCGAAGTTATTTTGATGTTGAAAGATATTGTGGCTAAATTTGGCGCAAAAAACTATAAAGTAAAAATCAACAGTTTAGGGTGCGACAAATGCCGCCCGCTCTACCGGCAGGCGCTGATTGATTTCTTATCCAAAGAGAAAGAAACCCTGTGCGAAAACTGCCAAACCCGCTTGGAAAAAAATCCCTTGCGCGTGTTAGATTGCAAATTGGACGGCGCACGCTTTGCGGGCCGCGTACCGACAATGCACCTGTGCCCCGAGTGTCAAGCGCACTTTGACGAAGTACAACGCTTGTTAAAGGGTAAAATTGATTTTGAAGTGGACCCGATGCTCGTGCGCGGGTTGGACTATTATTCCCGCACTGTGTTTGAATTTCAGGCGGGTGATGCTTCCCAAAATGCCATCGCCGCCGGCGGCCGCTACGATACCCTTATTAAAAATATGGGCGGTCCGGCTACCCCGGCTATCGGCTGGGCTATGGGTGCTGAACGCGTGATTTTGTCGCGCGGAGAGGTTGCCCGCCCCAAAGAAAAAAGCGTCTGCGTGGTGTCTCTGGAAAAAGACTGCAACGAAACGGCCTTCAATTTAATGCAAGCCCTGCGCGAAGCGGGTGTACGTACGGAAGGGGGCCTTTTTGAGAAGAACGTAAAAGGCCAAATGAAACAGGCTGACCGCTGCGGCGCGGCGTATGCGCTTATTTTAGGCGGCGACGAACTGGCCAAAAAAGTAGCCACTTTAAAAGATTTGCAAACGGGAGAACAAACCCAAATTGCTTTTGACGTTTTAACTGACGAGGTAAAAAAACGGATATGAAAAGAACCAATTACTGCGGGGATGTAACCGCATCCCTGTTAGGCACCAAACAAACCTTGTGCGGTTGGGTAAACAGTTACCGCAACCACGGGGGCGTGTTGTTTATTGACTTGCGCGACCGCAGCGGCATTTGCCAAGTGGTGGTGGAACCCTCTAAACCCTTTTTTAACGAGGCTTCCGCCGTGCGCAACGAATATGTTTTGCAGGTAACCGGCACCGTACAGCGCCGCATTGAAGGGGCTGTCAACAAAAATATGAAGACCGGGGAAATTGAAGTGGTGGCGGATGAATTTAAGGTATTAAACACCTCTATCCCGTTGCCGTTTGATGTGGATAAATCCCGCGCGGTAGCCGAGGAAATCCGCTTGAAATACCGCTATTTGGACTTGCGCAATCCCAAAATGTTTGCCAATTTGCTTTTGCGCCACCGCATTGCGCAAGCCGCGCGCCGTTATTTGGATGCTAACGGATTCTTGGAAGTGGAAACTCCTATTTTAACGCGCTCCACGCCCGAAGGCGCGCGCGACTATTTGGTTCCGTCCCGCGTGCACCACGGTGAATTTTACGCTCTGCCGCAAAGCCCCCAAATGTTTAAGCAAACCTTAATGGCCAGCGGCATTGACCGCTATTTCCAGTTGGCCCGCTGCTTCCGCGACGAAGACCTCCGCGCCGACCGCCAGCCCGAACATACGCAGATTGATATGGAAATGTCTTTCGTAACGATTGACGATATCCACGAAATTGTAGAAGGGTTGATGAAAGAAATCTTTAAAACGGCAGGCAAAGAATTAAAAACCCCGTTCCCCAAACTTTCTTTCCACGACGCTATGGAAAAATACGGCTCCGATAAGCCAGATTTGCGCTATACGCTGGAAATGAAGAACGTAAACGAAATCTTCAAAAATACAGGCTTTAAAGTATTTAAAGATATATTAACCGCTAACGGTGCTATCCGCGCCCTTCGCGGTGAAAAAGGCGCAGCCTATTCCCGCGGGCATTTGGATAAATTAACCGAACTCGTCAAAAAGAACGGTGCCAAGGGCCTGGTGTGGATTAAAGTAAAAGACGGTAAGTTTGAAGGCCCGTCCGCCAAGTTCTTTACCGAAGAAGAATTAAAAGCCGTGCAGTCCGCCGTATGCGCGCAGGACGGCGATATTATCTTTATCGGCAGCGACGTCAAACTCCACACTTGCCAAATTTTTATGGGAGCTTTACGCAAGGAACTCGTAAAAGAGTTGCCGCAGGTGAGCGATTGGGCGTTTGTGTGGATTACTAATTTCCCGCTCTTGGAATATATCCCCGAAGAGGACCGTTGGGATGCTGCGCATAACCCCTTTACCGCTCCGGTGGAAGAAGACTTGCCCAATTTGGAAAAGGACCCGGCCTCTATCCGTTCCTACCAGTTTGACCTGGTGTTAAACGGTAACGAATTGGCCTCCGGCTCCGTGCGCAACTGCCGCCGCGAGGTGCAGGAACGCATTTTAGCCTTGATGAAACACTCCAAGGAAGAAGCCGCCCGCCGCTTCGGTATGTTGTTAAACGCGTTGGAAGCGGGTGCGCCTCCCCACGGAGGTATCGGCTTGGGATTGGACCGCATTACCGCACTTTTGGCGGGAGAAGAATCTATCCGCGAGGTAATTGCCTTCCCGAAAACGGCGCAGGCTGTCTGCCCGCTGACAGATTCTCCCAATACGGTAGATGATATCCAACTCAAAGAATTGGGCATCAGCATTACCAAAGAGTAATTTAAATGGCCCCGCCCAAAAGCGGGGCTTCTTTATTTTTTGCCGTTTTTGCATTATAATAAGAGTATCATATATCGGCGGGGAGTTATGGAAAAAAATAAAAAATTAATCCAACTGGGTTTTATTATTGTTGTGCTGTTAGCGTTGGGCTTGGCATTTATGAAAACAACCGGGGCCGGTTCTGCTGCCCGCCGCGCGGCTGTTGCGGAACAATCTTCCTTTCCCCGCCAACCGACGATAACCGAACTAAAAAACGAGGAATTTTTGGGGGTGCCTTCGTCCGGGCAAGTGGCTGAGCCGTATCAGAACGCCCCACACCCATCTAACCGCCATCAGGATAGTGGCTATTATCCCGCTGAAAACTATGCTCAAACGGGTTTAAATCAGGCGGACTATACTTTGCGCGCCCCCAACACGAATAAGCCTTATCGGGGCTCTTACGGCGGCTATAACGGCTCTTATGCAGGCCAGACAGGTACGATGCGTAACGATTACGGCTCGTACCGCGCGGGTATGCCGGCTAATAAAGCAGGGAACGCTAATACTTCCGCCGCTCCCGGTGTTTATCAGCCCACGCGGGAAGAGGCTATGCGCCGCGAACGCGCTAATGCTTTTGCTCCCTATTTGGCCGGAGCCAATAAAGACAAGCAAAAACAGTTAAGCAAACAGTTGGAAACGCTTTCCTCCGGCTTGGACAGAGCAATAGCCAAGGCTCTTTTGCCCAAGAGCAAAAAAGATGCCAATATTGAAAAATACCTCCAACGCAACTCCTCGCGCGGAGTTTCCGCCGGCCCCTTTGCCCCGGTGTTAAAGCAAGTGGCCGCGCAAAAGGACAGTGTTGTGCAGAGTATGACCCAAGCCTATGGCAAACAAGCCGGCGCACAAGCGGGCAGAATGATGGATTCTTTCCAAAAGGAAATGGCTTCTGCCGTCAATGCGCCCGGGCAAACTCCTCAGCAAATTGCGAATAAAGTACGCGAAGTGGCCAATAAATACCAACAAAAGTTGGAAAAAATGAGCCAAGACAACGGTTTTAGACAATTTGAACAGGAGCGCTTAACCAAGGATAACCAGTTAAAGGAGGCTCTTGCCAAGCAATACGGCTCGCAAATTGCGGGGGAAGCCGCGCAGGCTATTGATGCGGCCCGCGCTAAGGATATGCAACTGGCCCGTCAAGGTCTGCCTGCCGAGGAATATTACAAACAACAACTGGAAAACCAGCGCGTGCGCCGCGGTGAGATTGAAAAGGTCATCCACCAACATAAAATGCCTTTGGACGGGTTGCGTAAAATTGAAGACGGTATGCAAATGGAAGAGGTACAAAAGCAACTGGCTGACGAAGAGGGGGGAAAAGTCCTTCCGCGTAAACACAAAATGACGGATGCCCAGTTAAATGCTGTCCGCGGCGATTTACAGCAACAACGCAACAGTTTGGTTGGAAATGCCCAGCAAATTTACGGCGAAGCCGGCGCGCGGGAAATTGATATGCTCTTGCAAAAATATCAGCAAGATTATATGGAATTGGCTAATAATCAGGAAATTTCCGCCGCGGAATTTGATAAAAAAGCAATGGAACTGCGCTTGAAAGTAAACCAGGATATCCAATCCCGCCAAGATTCCCCGCAGATGAAGGAAGCGCGGGTAAATAAACAGGTAGATGCTATTATGCGCGACCCCTCGGTGTCGCAGTTGCCGGCCGAACAAAAGCAGGCTTTACGCGCCCACGCGCACGATGTACTGGCCGCGACGTTTGAAAAGATTGATAAGATTAACGCTTCCAATCTTTCCAATGCCGAAAAGCAAAAACAAATACAGCAAGCGCAAGCCGAAGCGCAACGCCAACTTTCCGGCCAATAGTTGTTTTGAACGTAATATAAAAAAGCCCCGGTGTATTTTCATCGGGGCTTTTTGATGTGCTTTTATTTGTCCGGAGTATTGGCGTGGGGGGAAACGAAGTCTGCTAAGGGAAAATAATGGTTTAAAATGGTTTTATAATCTTGCCCTGCGTCGGCCCGTCCGGCGGCACCCGTTTGGCAAAAACCCACACCGTGTCCCCAGCCTCCGCCGTAAAACACAAAAAATTTCAGTTCGCGGTTTTCGTAATTTGGCTCTACAATAAAGTAACTGCTGCGCAGCATCCCTAAACTTAAATTGTTGCGGATGACATTTTCTTTATTTAGCGTAACACTGCCTTTGGTTCCCTTTACAAGCAACCGGCTGACATAGCCCGAACGCCCGCGCCGCAAGGGAATTAAAGCGGTAATGCGGCCGATATCTTTTTTCTGGCGTTTAATTACTTGGCGTAAATCGTTTTCATCTACCACGCGCGTCCAACGATAGGCCGCCAAACTGACATTTTTGCTATACCGGCTGTACGCATCGTGCGGGTATTGCAAAAGTTCTTTAAACTGGTAGGGTTGAAGCGTGTCAAAATTAAAATCTTTGTAGTCGGATACCGGATTTAAATAGAGGGTTTCGCTCCACCCGGCTTCCTTTGCGCTTTGCGTAATGCCCCCGCAGTTGGCTGAAAACACACTCTCAATCGGTTTATTTTTGTATTCCAGCACTTCACCCACAGTGGATTCTACGGCAGCGTTTCCGCGTTCACTCTCCGCACTTACCCCGCCATAAACCTGGCAGTTTTGCGTGTCGCACAAGTCATACCCATAGGCTTTATGTTTTCCCAAGTGTTTTAGTGCATAGGTGCGGGCCAAAACAGCCTGCGCACGCAAGGCGTTCATCGGGAATTTTGTCGGCATTTCGGAGGAAATAACTCCCTGTAAATATTCCTCTATGGTTACAATATTTATGGGAATAAGTGTATTGCTTTTGGTACTGTGGGTGATTTGCAATTTCCCGCGGTATTCTTTATCGTCCACGCTGGCCCAGGTCATCCCCGCACCGCTCATTACATTTTTAACAATAATGGTGCTTCCTTCTCCCTGTGTTTTGGATAGAGGAGTAATAATAACGGAATTGGAAAAAGAGATTTTTTGGCCCGAGGGAGATGATAAATGTGCTTTTCCGTTTTGCAAAACAGCCACCCAACTTTCCCGCGCGCGGCCCTTTCCTAACAGTTTGCCCGTTTTAGCATCTTTAATGGTAAAAGCGTGCGAAGGGATAAAGTGCAGGGTGTGTCTGTCTGCGGGGCGGCCGTTTTGGCGCATACCGATACCTACTTTTATTTCGCGTGTTGTTACACCGTCCGGCAGGGCAAAGGGTTTTACAAAGGTGTGTTTTAAAATTTCCTTGCCGCCTGTTAGTTGCTTTTCCGTGCGGGTAATGCGCGGGCGCAAGCGTTCAAGGGCTTTGTTGACATCCGTACTGCTTTTATCGGAGGAATAAATCATACGGTACTGGCGGTAGGCTTCGTTGTAATTGCCCAGTTTTTCAAGTACGGCGGCATAGTGCTTTTTGGCTTCAATAAATTGGTGGTCATAAGTGGCGGCTTTTTCAAATACGTCCGCAGCCTTTTTATATTCTTTGTCCTCCTCATAAAGAATACCCAATAAATAGTTTGCTAATGCCGGATGCGTGCCGGCGCGGGCGGCCAGTTTCAGGTTGTACCTGGCAAGTTTTTTGTCCCCCAGGCCGATTTGCGCGCGCGCTAAATTGATATATAAAAAACCAGAACGGGCTTTATCTTCCGGCAGTTGGGCCAATAATTTTTCAGCGGCGGCATATTGTCCGTCAGCCAAAAAGGCTTCGGCGGACATTTCTATAACTTCGCGGTCTTTGGGATAAATTTTATAGGCTGCTTGGGCAATATCCACTGCTTTTTTAGGTTCGTTTTTTTCCATTGCGATAAACGCAGCATTTAAAAAGGCTTGGCGGTTGTTGGTTTCTTTGGAAAGGCTTATATATTCGTCAAAGGCCTCATCGGGCTTGTAGGCAAAGTATAATGCTCCCGCCTCTTTCAAACGTTCGTCTTGTGTTTTGGGGCGTTCTTCTGTTGCGTGCCCCGCCGTAAAAAGGAATAAAAAACCGGATAAAAGAATAAAATATTTCACAAAAAGCCCCAAAGTAAAGATTTCTTATATTATATCGTTTTAGGCGGGGTACGCGCCTGTTTTTGTATAATAATTTTTATGACGATTCCAATACCACAATGGCTTAAAGATTTGGCCGGGCGCAATAAAGCCGCCCTGCGTACGTCGGCCGCGCTATCGGCGCAGGCTTCTATTGATAAACACGTTTTGCATACTGTGTGCCACGCGGCGCATTGTCCTAACCGTGGCGAGTGTTTTAACTGCGGAGATGCTACTTTTATGGTGCTGGGGGATATCTGTACGCGCGGATGCCGCTTTTGCGCTGTAACCAAAGCGCGCCCCTTGCCGCCTGACGGAAATGAGCCGCAACGCGTAGCCGAAGCCGTAAAAGAGTGGGGTATCCGCTATGCGGTGCTTACAATGCCCACGCGTGATGATTTACAAGACGGCGGCGCCGCACATTTTGCGCGCGTAATTAATGCTATCCGCCACCTGACCCCGGGAGTGTTGGTAGAACCTCTTATTTCCGATTTAAAGGGGGACGAACAGGCCCTTAAAACGGTGTTGGATTCCCACCCGGCGGTATTGGCGCACAACGTGGAAACCGTACAGGAACTGTATAGTGCGGTGCGTATTGGGGCTGACTACAAACGCACGCTGACCCTATTGGAAAATTCCAAAAAACTGGCTCCCGAAATTTTTACCAAAACAGGCTTTATGGTGGGCCTTGGCGAAACGGAAGAACAGGTAAAGACCTTAATGAAAGATTTGCGTTCCGTCGGGGTAGATTTATTAACTATCGGGCAATACTTGGCGCCTTCTGCCGCGCATTATCCGGTGGCGCGCTATCCCGAACCCCAGGAGTACAAGGCGTGGGAGGATTACGCACTTTCTTTGGGTTTTAAAGGTGTTGCCAGCGGCCCATTAGTGCGCAGCAGTTACCGGGCAGGGGCATTATACCGCCGTGCATTGGCGGGGCAAAGTGTAAAATAGTATAATAAGATTATGAAGAAGATTGTATTTTGTTTCTTAGTTTCTTTCTTTATGGCCGCCTGCGCGGGTAATCCGCCCGCTTGGTGGAACCCGTCCAATTCTTATAATGGGCCGAGTCAAGTCCGTGGTTCTGCTCCCAAAACGGTTAAAGTCGCTCCTAATAACGGGGAGCAAGAGATTACGCCTGCCGAAGAAAATTTAACACCCTTGCCTGATGAAAGTTACGAAGAAATGATTTTAACACCTTTGCAAGACGAGGAAACCGAGGACCCCGCTAACAAAACACCGCAGGATACCCAAAACACAATGGATATTACTCCGTCGGCAAGTACGGGGAGTATGCTTCCGCCGCCTAGCGTGTTGGAGTGATTTAGACCAATAAAAAGCCCCCCGGTTGAGTTAAACCGAGGGGTTTAATTACTACTGTTCATTTCTACTCCTTTACTACACTGCTTTCCGCGTTTTATACGCCAACTGCCGGGCCTTATGCCACTCCGCTTTTCCCGCTGGCCGAACCAAGTACATCAACCAACGGAAACACTACCTTTCTTCTGCGCCCACATCTTTCGCTACAACAGCACCATCATTATCCAATCAAACCGCCCTTAACGGACTGCCCGACCGGCCGCCAGATACGTCCTGCACTGTGCCTACCAGACACCCGGACAGTTATGTAACCCAACCGTCCTGGCCTTTCCAAGCGCACACGCCCAACTTCTTCCAGCCTATGGCACTATCGCTTTTATACACGTCTTACACCGGCGCATTTTCCGCTTCTGCGGCTCCCGGCTTGGTGGGAATTGCTTCCCGTAAGGATAGTATAAGCGGATTGGCGATTTTGTCAAGGGGGAATTTTTTATCTTTTTTATCGTCGTAAAGGTATGAGCGGACAAAAAAATCCGCGCCCGATTTTACTCCGGCGCGGATTTTTTACGGAAAACTAATTTACAGGTTAGTAATGTCGGCTACTGTTTGCGTCAGGTATCGGCGCACTCGTGCAAGCAGGGCCAATCGGTTTTGCCGAACGGCGGGATTTTCATCATTTACCATTACGTCCTTAAAGAAATTTTCCAACGGTTCTTTAAACGCACCATAAGTTTTCAGCACGTTTAAATATTCCTCCTTGGTTTTGGCTGTGTTTACCGCACAACCCAAAGAAGAATCTACTTCGTGAATTTTGTCGTATAACGCTTTTTCGGCGGGGAGTTCAAATAGTTTTTCGTCCACGGCTTCGGTTACGTTTCCGGCTTTTTTAAGGATGTTGCATACACGTTTTGCCGATTCAAGTACGGCGGCAAATTCTGCACCCGTTTTAACGGTTTCCAACGCGCTGACGAGCGCTTCCGCTTGCGTGAACGGGAGTTCGTACCAGTTGGAAACGGCATTTAACGTAGCGGCATTATGCCCGCGCTGTTCAAGCACTAAGGCCAAACGCTGAAACAGAAAGTTCGGCAATTCTTTTAAGCCTTTGTCCACCGTTCCGGCGGGATATAAGGAGGCCGATTTTTCCACCAATTCTTTAAGCGAAATTTGCATACCCTTTTCCAAAAGCATACGCACCGCACCAAAGGCTTGGCGGCGCAGTGCGAAAGGGTCTTCGCTTCCGGTAGGAATTTGCCCGATTAAAAAGTTACCTACCAAAGTATCTATTTTTCCGGCAAGGGAAACAATATTTCCTTCTTCGGTAGATGGCAAGGGCGAGGTGGAGGTAAGCGGAAAATAAAATTCTTCCAAGGCTTTGGCGGCATCTTGGCGGCCTTCCAAAGCGGCATACTGACCACCCATATAGCCCTGCAATTCCGGGAATTCATACACGACGTGGCTTGCCAAGTCCGCATAGGCGTGCGAAGCCGCATAATCCACGGTGTTTTTTAATTGGTTTTTGCCCAATTTTTCGCATAACCAATCGGCCAGTTGTTGGGTCCTGGCGGACTTTTCAAACATAGAGCCTAATCCTTCCAAGAACAAGACATTTTTAAGTTTGTCTTTAAATGCGTTTAATCCGGCCTTTTTGTCGTTGTCAAAGAAGAATACGGCATCAGCCAAGCGGGCTGACATTACTTTTTTAAACCCGTCGCGCACTTCGTTTTGGTTGACGGAAATACCGTCGCGCACAGCGATAAAATACGGCTGTAATTCGCCTTTATCGTTGGTTACGGGGAACATTTTAATCTGCTTTTTAAGAACAGTTGTGATGAGTTCTTTGGGCAGTGTTAAAAATTTAAGTTCAAAATCCCCGCCGACGGCCACCGGGTGTTCGGTACACCAGACGGTTTCTTCAATCAGTTCCGGGTCCAAATCCGCGTGATAACCGCGGACGGCGGCCTCGTTGGTAACGGTTTTGATGAGGGCTTCCTTGCGCTCCTCCGGCATAACCAAAATCGGTTGCGGTTGGGCGCGCAAAAGGTCGGCGTAATAAGTTTTGTCGGCTTGTTCCACCTTAATCGGTTTGCGTCCGAAGGAGGACAGCGGATAGGTGTTGCGGTCCGAAGTAACCCCAGCGACGGTAAATTTAATTACCTTATGCCCATACAGGCCAATAAGGGAGCGAATCGGACGGCCGTAGCGCAGGCCGGATTCTTCCCAAATCATATTTTTGGCAAATTCAAGGCCCGTTACAATGCGGGTAAAAATTTCAGGCAACAGTTTGACCGTTTTTTCGCCTTTTATTTTAACTACGGCATAAATAAACGGTCCCTTTTCGGTTTCTTTTACGGTTAATTTTTCGGGGTTTAGACCGTTTTTCTGCGCAAAACCTGCGCTTTGGGGGGTAAAGTTGCCGTTTGCATCTTTTAACAGTTTGGCAGGCGGTCCTTTTACCTCTTTTTGCACGTCTAGCGATTTTTCGGCCAAATCTTCTACCAATACTACTAACCGGCGGTAGGTGCCAAAAGAGTCCACGGACTTATAGGTCAGTCTTTTTTCTTCCAAAATTTGGGCGGTTAAAGTTTTTAACTGCTTTAAGGCCGGGGCCATAAAGCGGGCGGGCAAATGTTCTACACCGATTTCCAAAAACGCGTTCATTTAGCGGCCTCCTCTTCCTGTTTTTCTACACTTTCCACATAGGCTTTGGCACAGGCCTTGGCTAAATTGCGGATTTTGGTAATATTGTTGGTGCGGTCGGATACGGAAATAGCCCCGCGCGCTTCCAACATATTAAAATAATGCGAAAGTTTCATTGCGTCGTCGTAAGCCGGCAGATAAAGACCTTTTTTGCACAAGGCCAGACACTCCTCTTCGCACTCGTGGATATAACGGCGCAAATGTTCCACATTGGATTCTTCAAAATAATAATGGGAAAACTGGCGTTCGTTTTCGTGATGTACATCTCGGTAGGTTACCTGCTCGTTCCAGCGCAAATCAAACACATTATCCACTTTTTGGCAGTACATAGCAATACGTTCCAAACCGTAGGTAATTTCTACCGTAATGGGGTTTAAAGCATATCCGGCCATATTTTGAAAATAGGTAAATTGTGTAATTTCCATACCGTCCAGCCAAATTTCCCAACCGACTCCGGAAGCCCCCAAGGTGGGCGATTGCCAGTCGTCCTCAATCCAGCGTACGTCGTGCTGTTTGGGGTCCAGGCCAATGGCTTTTAAAGAGTTTAAATAGATTTCCTGAATATTGGCCGGAGCGGGCTTCATAATTACCTGGTATTGGTAATATTTGCCCAAGCGGTTAGGGTTTTCGCCGTAGCGGCCGTCTGCGGGACGGCGGCACGGTTCCACATAGGCACGGTTGACGGGTTTTTTGGTAAGCGAGCCGAAAAAGGTTTCCGGGTTATAGGTTCCGGCCCCTTTTTCCACGTCGTAGGGCTGAACAAGAACGCAGCCTTGTTTAGTCCAGTAATGGTTCAAAGCGGATATCATATCCTGAAAATTCATACCGTATTTCATATGTAAATACATTATATAAAATATAACTGTACGGGGGAAAAAGAAAAAACTGGTATAATAAAAATATGATTACCACTGTTATTTTTGATATGGACGGCCTTTTGTTTGATACCGAACTTATCTATTTTGAGTGCTATAAAAAAGCCGCCCAAGAGGACGGAAAAACTTTCCCGTTTGAACTGTTTGAATCGTGCGTTGGCATCAGCCGGGAGGAAGCCTCCCGTTTTATGCGCCAACATTTCGGCCCGCAGGCAGATATCGCGCGGATAAATTCCCGCACGATGGAAATAGTAGAAGAATATCTGGCGGCTGACGGGGAAATTAACTTCCGTCCCGGTGCAAAACAAGCAGTGGAATATTTTTACAACCGCGGGCTTAAAATAGGGCTGGCCTCCTCCAACATTAGCAAATGGGCGTGCCATTTTTTAACTAAAAAAGATATTATCAAATACTTCTCTGCCATTACAACTACCGACGATGTGGAACACCCCAAGCCGGACCCGGAAGTCTATTTAAAAACGGCCCAAAAATTGCAGGCGGACGTATCCCAATGCCTGGTGTTTGAAGATTCTGTGGCCGGGGCAACTGCGGCTATTTCCGCGGGTATGCGTACCTGTGTGGTGCCGCAAATTAAACAGCCCAATACTTTCGTGCGCGAAAATGCCTTTAAGATTTATAAATCTTTGGCGGATATTTATCCGGATATGGAAGAATTGCTGGGGTAATAAAAAATTCCTTAAAAAATACCCCTTCGGTTTGTCCGAGGGGGTATTTTTTATCAAATAGTTTTCTTATCGTAAGGGTAAGTTGCGCGAAGGTCCATCCAATTCTGGCAAAAAGTCAAAATCAGCCGGATCATTAAAAGTGTAACTGATTAATTTTTTGTTAGGCAGAATCACAAACCACAAATTCGCCCCGGGAACATCCAGCCTCAGCAAGATTGCATTTTGGTATTGGGTAGCGGACGAGGCGGTAATTTTATTTTGAAACATTTTGATAATCTGATTACGGTTTTGTGCGGAAAGAGTACAAAAATCCCTTAATGGGCGGGCCGTCAGTAGATACCCGCCTAACACCGGGTTCTGCGCAACGGCTCTTTTAAGCCGCGTGTACTGCATTTTGCAGGCAGAAGCCTTTTGAACGGGTAACGACGCAAAAAAACGGTCCAATTCCTTTTGTTCCTGGTGATGTATTCTAATACGGCCTATGGCTTTGCCAACCTTTACGCCCAATACGGAATAACCGTCTTGCATATTTATTCGGCGGAGCGTGTTTTGCCAAGTAACAGGCTTATTAATCAGAAATGTCTGAGCCTTAGACTCCATCGTTGCAGAAAAGAGCATAATACACAATACAGCAGCAGTAAAAAAAGTCTTAAAATTCATTTTTTCTCCTTAATCATTTAAATCATCCTTCATATTATTTTCCAAAATTACGACCCCTCCGAACAAGGGTCTTTGGACCTATAAACGCTATGGGTCTTATATACCAAACCCCCTCCCGGGCCGTATAGCCTAGGAGGGGGTTTATAAATACCAATTTAAATTTACCGTACTGCCAGCGGAATATATGAACCTTGCAACAAAGGATTGTATTGCAAGTTAGCCGGCTTATTATAGTTGAGGAACAGGACTTGGCTTTCCGTATCCACCACAATAGACAAGGTGCGGTTGCGTTCATCCTTAGGGTTTTTTAAGGTAAGCAAAATGGCTCTTTTGTATTGTGCCGCCTGATACGGATAGGCCTTGCCTTTAAAAAATTCAATAAAATACGCCACCGCATCTTTGGGCATATAGCAAAAATCCCGCACGTCAATCGCGGTTAATTTGTAGTGATGAAAGAGTTTGTTCTCTTTGGCGGCGCGGGTAAGCATTGTATAAGAGGTTCGGCAGGATTGCGTAAATACCGACGGGCGCGTAGCCGCCAATTTGGCAAAGAAATCTGCCAAACGGTTCTCTTCATACGAATTGGCGCGGGCTTTTGTTACAGCGTTGGAAACGGAAGCCCCCAACGGGCCGTTGGCTCTATTCATATCTTGGTGAGCCTTTAAAATGGCCTTTTGCCAAGAAGTATAATAGGGGCGTTTTTTAGCCGCTGGTTTTACCGGGGTTTTTACGCGGGCATAAATTTTTTGGACTTCTTCTCCTACTCTCACGCCAAAAACTCCGCCTACAAAACGGTTATCTTTTTTAGTTTGGGCATTGGCAAGCCCGGATACGCAAAGTAATAAAACAAACAGCCACAAAACAGATACTTTCTTATAATTCATTTTTTTCTCCTTAAAAATTATTGTACTAATTGAAATGCTTTACGGCAAGGTGTTTTAATGTGCCGGATGCAAAACCAATTCTTCCGGTTCGGTTTGGTTTCCCTCGGGGAGCGGGGCCGGCTCGTTTAGGCCGAAGTTTTTTAGGGTATTTAGCGGGAAGGTTAAATATTGGTTTAAGAAACGTCGGCAAACGCTGTTGCACTTGGAAAGGGCAAGCAAATCTTCCGGCTCCGAAAATACGAGAGAGGAAAGTTCGTCCTCGTGCATACGCCGCCAAAATTCAGCCGAAATTTTAAGCACAGGCCTTTCTAACCCAAAGCCTGCCAGCGTCATTAACCGCAGTGTAAATGCCGCAGCAAAGGCAGAATTGATTTCGCCCAATTCCAATTCGGTCAGGGCAGCAAGCAAGAGTTCATACTTGGCCTCACTCGGTTGGTGCAGGGGGGTTAAACGCTGTATTAATTCGCAGAAGTGCATAGCGAGTGTGGTGCACTTTAAATCCTGGCGGATATGGGGAAAGATGCTGTTGATTTTACCGCCTGTAATCGTTGCTACCGTGCCGCCCCTGCGCACATAAAAGCGGTAATCGGCACAGGCAAATGGCTCGCTGACGGCTTTTAATTTGCCGGCGGCGCGCAATACCCCAGGCAGGCGCGCGTTGAGTCGCCCGTGTTCGCGGGTGTAGAGCGACACCATACGGTCCGCTTCCCTAAATTCTTGGCGGAAAAGGATAATGCCCGAGTCGGTAAATATCATCTATGTACAGCATAGCATTTTTTGAGGGCTTGCATACAACCTTGGGATATGGGATAATATAAAAGTTCAGCCGGATAATTTTATGAAACGGTTGGCAAAATTTTGCAATAAAAGATATAATATTTGTAAGTTTCATACAGAAACGATTTTAAATTAATAACAGGAGATACGTTTTTTCCAGTTCGGTTTCCGGGCCAGAATTAACGTATAAGATAAAAATGTTACCGACATACAGACCTAACAAAAGAAGACGTGCCAAACACATCGGATTCCGCGCCAGAATGGCTACCGCCGGTGGTAGAAAAGTATTAAGTGCCCGCAGAGCCAAAGGCCGCCACGAATTAATCAGAGCCGCCTAAGCGCTATGACGCCTTACGGTCTGCCGCGAAGTAGCCGCCTGCACCTTAAAAGAGATTTTAAGGCTGTTATCCAAGGCGGCGTAAAATTGCAGTACCCAGGATTAGTACTGTGGTGGCGGTCCGGCCCGGAGAATACCCGGCCGGCCCGTTTTGCGGTAGTGGTATCCCGTAAATTGGGGCCTGCGGTTGTGCGCAACCGTACCAAAAGACTGTTAAGAGAAGCGTTCAGACTGAGTAGAAAAGACATCAAGCCGGGGACGGATATTATTGTCAGCCCCCGCAACAGCGAAAAATTACCAACTGTACAAGCAGCGCAATCAGCGCTCACGTTACTATGCGGCAAGGCCGCTTTACTTTTGTCCTCTTCAGATAATTTGCCGTAATCCTATTGAGGGACATATGAACCAAATTTCGCTCGTGTGTAAAAATTTTTTACTTTTACTGCTCAATTTGTTTATGTTGCTGGTGCGGCCTTTTTTAGGTCCACGCGGGGTGTGCCGTTTTACACCCACTTGCAGCCAATACGCAAAGCAGGCGATTGTGAAATATGGCGCGTTTAAAGGGGGATATTTGGCACTCAAACGGGTGCTGAAATGTCATCCGTTGCATCCGGGCGGATACGACCCGGTTCCTTAAACGCAGTTTTTCTACAGTTTGCGCTTCCTCTTATCCGGCCGTCCGGCGCGCCGGGCGGTTTTGCCACAAGAGGAGTTTTATGAATAACAGACAGTTCTTAATTACCGTAATGCTGTTTTTACTGGTAATTACCGGCTACAACCAGTTTGTCGCCCTCCCCAAAGCCCGTGCGGCCAAGGAAGCCGCCGAGGCCCAACTGAAAAAATCCGTACAGGAGGCCCAGCAAGCAAGCGGTTCCCAAACCGTTCTGGCAGCCCCTATTTCCGTATCCAAAGAAAAAAAATCCGCGGCCAAGCCCGAGGAATTAATTACGCTTAATTTACCTCAGGCGGATGTTACTTTTTCGTCCAAAGGGGCGGGTATTAAAACCTATTTGTTTAAAGATGTTGTCGGCGATGTGGACCTGACTCCCTATAAAGGAGAAGGATATTTTTCCACTATGCCGCAGGTGGACTTTGCCGAATTTGCCCGCACAAAAGATTCCATTACTTTTGTGGGCGACATTGTTCCCGGGTTTAGCGTCTATAAAACGTTCCGTTTTAACGAAAACGGAATTAATAACGTAAATGTTACATTTGAAAACAAAACCTCGCAAAACTTGGCTGTTGCTCCGTGGAGTTGGAATTTTGGCCCCGGTTTGGCTACGGTCAAAAGCGAGATGAACGATAACGAACGCGAATCCAAAGCCGTTTATTTGGTGCAGGAAGAAGGCAAGAAAAAGCCGACCTTGGAAACTTTTGCCAAAGGGGACAAACAACCTTCCTTGCCTTGGACTTGGGCCGGTATCCAAAACCGCTACTTCCTTTCTGTTTTAATTCCTCAGAATTGGAAAGGGGGAGATTTGGCCGCTTCTTCCGAAAAAATCGGCACCCAAAAGCGTATGTGGGGTTTGGCCGGAGAAGGCGATTTAAAAGGCCCGCAATTTTCCATTGCCGTAGCGGGAACTACGGTGGAAGCCAAATCCAAAGTAGAATATAATTCCGATTTCTATTTTGGGCCCAAAGATTACAAAGCGTTTTTGACTTTGCCCTATCATTTGGACCGTTCCATTGCGTTCGGTTTCTTTGGCGCGTTAGGCAAAATCGCGCGCAACGTGTTGGAAACTTTTTACGGTTGGACGGGCAACTACGGCGTGGCTATTATTATGCTGACCGTACTGTTGCAGGCTATTTTGTTCAAGTTTACGATTATGCAGTTAAAATCGGCCGCCCAAATGAAAAAGGTCCAGCCCGAAATGAAACGTATTCAAGAAAAATACAAAGGTAATCCCGAAGCCTTAAACCGCGAAACCTTGAACTTGTACAAAAAGTACAACGTCAATCCGCTCGCCGGGTGCTTGCCGCTTCTTATCCAGTTGCCTATTTTCCTGGCTCTGTTTAATGCGTTGCGCACTTCTTGGTCTTTGCACGGGGCTAAATTTGTATTTTGGATTACGGACTTGTCTTCAAAAGACCCGTACTATTTGTTGCCTATTTTGATGGGTGCTGTGATGTTCTTCCAGCAAAAGGGCAATATCCCCGCAGGGACGGATCCGTCCCAAGCGGCTATGTTTAAGTATATGCCGCTTATTTTTACCTTGTTGTTTATGAATTTCCCGTCCGGATTGGTGCTTTACTGGCTGACAAACAGCCTGCTCACTTACGGGATTCAAACGCTTATTAACCGCAAAATTGCGAAAGCAAATTAAGGAGTCATTTTATGCCGAATAAAATTAAAGTACAAGCAAAAGACGTATCCGAGGCTATTGCCAAGGGATTAAAAGAATTAGGTTTAAGACGAGACCAAGTGGAAGTAACCGTATTAGAAACGCCTAAAAAGGGTTTCTTGGGTATCGGTTCCCGCCCGGCGGTTGTAGAATTGCGCCAAAAACGCTGGTCCACTGCCAATTTAGATGCGCAAATTTATATGGACGTTCCGAAAAAACGCCCCGCCAAATCCCGCAACGGACGCAACAACCGCAAGGAAGCCCACGGCAACCGCCGCAATAACCGCAGAAGCGAACGGGTGTTAGACGTGCGTGAACCGCGCGAAAAGGCTCCTAAGGCCAACGAACCCCAAATGCTGCCCTGCGAGGCTATCCGCAATGCCGTCATCCCGGAAAATTTGAAAGCCCCTATGGCCGAAGCCAAGGAATATTTGGAGAAGGTACTTACTCATATGGGCGTAAAGGCGGAAAATTTGAACGTATGGTGGGATGACAAGCAGCAACGCATTTTGCTGACGTTTGACTGCGACCACCCGGCTATTGTGATTGGTAAAGAGGGAAAAACCTTGGAAGCCATCCAGTATTTATGCACGTTGGCATTAAGCCGCCATTTTGACAAGCCTATTTCCGTTATTACCGATACGCAAAATTATTGGAGAAAGGCCGAAGACAAAATTAATGCCGAAATTGAAAAAGGTATTGATATGATTAAGCGCGGCAACAGCGTTTTCCGCTTCCGCCCGATGAGTGCGCAACTGCGCCGCTATATCCACCGCGCGGTAGAAGGTAACGAATTTGTAACCACCGCCAGCGAGGGCGAAGGCAAATGGCGCAAAGTAACCCTGCGCCCGACCGAGAAAGCGTTGGAAGCCGCACGCGCCAACACCGCGCCTGCGGACTTTGTACCCGGCGTAATCGGCGAGGACATCCCCGAAGAAACCAAAACCGAAACGGTGCAGGAAGAAGTGGTTGTAACCGTGGAAAACGGTGCCGAAAAGAAAACCTGCGCGGTAGAAGTAGTGGAAGAATGCCCCTGCTGCCATCACGAGGAAGAAGCACACGATGATTGCTCCTGCTGTGAGGACGAACACGATTCTTGTGCGTGTGAAACGCCTGTCAAGGCCGAAGAACCCGCCCAAACAGCCCCTGCGGCTGAAACAGCGCCCGAAGCGGCTCCTGTTGCCCAAACGGAAAAGCCCGCCACCGCAGAGAAAAAAGACTCTTGCGGGGGATGCTGTGGTTCTTGCAACTGTGGCCCGCTGTTTGAAACCCCGGCCAACCAATCCGCCGAAACCAAATAACTAATCATTGGGTAATTTAAAACTCCCCGTTAGTGTGAATATGCTAATGGGGAGTTTTGCAAATAGTGCAGTTTTACTTTTGTTTGGACAAGGCAAAATAGGTGTTTAGGATGGCTTTATCCAGGGGAGAGTTTACAAAATAAATGTAATCCCTGTCGGCGGTATATAAGATTACATAATTTTTGTGGTAACGTACGGCTTTTACTTTTTCCCAAGGAGTAAAGGCTATATATTCATCCTCTGTGTGCAACTCCTCGCTCATTTCGTCCTCGTTTTCATCAAGCAAAGTCCACCAAATGCCGCGCTCGTCAATAGTGGTTTGCACCTCTGCCAGTTGGGTGTACAAACGGCTATATTGCATTAGCACGGTGAATTTTACTCCTAAACGAAGCACAAGAAAAAAGATGATAAACAGTAACTTAGCCCGCCAAGGGCCCGCCGCTGGCAACAAGCATAAGAACCCCACCGTCAGCACCAAAGCCCAAAGAGTGTAAGCCGTAGAAATGTTCATATCCAACGGGTTTAAGCAAGCCGCCCATAAAAAGCGAGAGCGGGAAACTTCCAAAAAGCGGGTGGAACTGTGCAAAATGGTAAGCGGTGTTACCAGTAACTTTTTATTGGGGAAAAGAGTTTTTAAATTGGTAATAGCCTGGTATATTCCAAAAATGCCAAGCAGAAAAAGATTACTCCAAAATAAAACACCCGCCAATACCGAGCGTAAATTTCCAAACTCAATATCCGCAAGCATCGGCATAAGCAGGCAGATTAAAACCATTAGTCCAGAAAAGAAAATTTGCAGGCTGGCTTTTATAAGAATAGCGGGTTTTAGCATAGTTATATTACCAAAAACGCCCGGTTATTGCCGGGCGTTAAAGCGGGAGTATCCTTACCTTTATTTATTGTCTAATGTACGGGTAAAGTTGCTATATGTTACAAATTTTTCTTCGTACGCAATAAAGGCTTCCTTCAAAATTTTGATAGCCGTTTGCTTATCAAAAATCTTTTCCACTACAACCGTTTTATTTTCCAACTTCTTATAATCTTCAAAGAAACTCATTGTTTCCGAAATTAAGTGCTCAGGCAGTTGGGATACATCTGTATAGTGGCTTACGTTCGGATCGCCTTGTGCTACGCCAATGATTTTATCGTCGGCTTCGCCGTTATCAAGCATCCGCATTACCCCGATAATACGCGCCGGAACAATACACATCGGTACCACTTCGGCTTGGGATAAAATAAGGATATCCAACGGGTCTTTGTCGGCACCATAAGTACGCGGAATAAAACCGTAGTTGGCCGGATAATACACGGAAGAATAGAGTACACGGTCCAAGCGCAAAAGGCCGCTGGCTTTATCCAGTTCGTATTTGGCGCGGGTGCCTTTCGGAATTTCAATAATCCCGTTTACAACATAAGGTAAAGAATCTTTATCTCCGGGCGAAACGTGGTGCCACGGGTTAAAATTTGCAAACATTTTTTCCTCTTTTATTCAGTAATTTACTTATCTATTGTAGCAATTTTCACGCATAGATTAAACACTATATAACACTGACTTGGTATAATAGAATAAAGATTTTCCCAAGGAGTTTTATATTATGCCAGAAATTAAATGCCCGCATTGCGGACAAATTTTTCAAGTGGACCAGTCCGGCTATGCCGATTTATTAAGCCAGGTGCGGACCGCTGAATTTCATCAGGAGTTGGAAGCCCGTGCCAAGCAACTGGCCCAGGAACAGGCGGGCAAAATTGCTGTATTAAAAACCCAGGCGCAAGCCGACAAGCAACAGGCCGCAGCAGCCTACGAGCAGGAAATAATATCTTTAAAGGCGCAGATTTCCTCCGCGCAAACCGCACAGGAACTAGCCGTCAGCCGTGCGGTGGCGGGGGAAAAGGAACGCTTAAACGATAAAGAAAAAGAACTTTTGTCGCTCCGGGCGCAACTGGCCGATGTCAAAAATCAAACGCAGTTACAGGCGCAATCTTTAAAGGACAATTACGAAATCCAACTAAAAGCCAAAGACCAGGAAATTGCGTTCTATAAGGATTTAAAGGCCAAAATGTCAACCAAAATGCTAGGCGAAACCTTGGAAAAGCATTGTGAAATTGAGTTTAACCGCTTGCGGGCCACGGGCTTTCAAAATGCGTATTTTGAAAAGGATAATGATGCTCGCACCGGAAGCAAAGGCGACTATATTTTTCGCGAGCAAACCGCCGACGGGGTGGAATTTATATCCATTATGTTTGAAATGAAAAACGAAATGGATACCACCGCCACCAAACATAAAAACGAGGATTTTTTCAAGGAACTGGACAAGGACCGCAAGGAAAAAGGGTGCGAATATGCGGTGCTCGTGTCGCTGTTGGAGGCCGACAACGAACTGTACAACACGGGCATTGTGGACGTGTCTTACAAATATCCCAAAATGTACGTTATCCGCCCGCAGTTTTTTATCCCGATGATTACGCTACTGCGAAATGCCGCGTTAAACGCGGCCGATTACCGCCGGCAACTGGCAGAAGTAAAAAGCCAAAATTTGGACATTTCGCACTTTGAGGACGACATTAACGATTTCAAAGCCAAGTTCGGGCGCAACTACCAATTAGCCAGCGATAAATTCAAAAAAGCCATAGAGGAAATTGATAAAACGATTGACCACCTGCAAAAAACCAAAGATGCGCTGTTGTCCTCGGAAAATAACCTGCGGTTAGCCAATGATAAGGCGCAAGATTTAACCGTTAAAAAACTGGTAAAAAAGAACCCGACAATGGCGCAAAAATTCGCAGAGTTAGCCGCTGAAAAATCAGCAGATACAGTCGCTCGACCGTAAACTAGCCGCTTTCCTGCCATTGCCCCGCGTTTGCTACTTCCCGGCGCGGGGTAGTTTTTTTAGTTGGGCGACAAGACGCTGTCGCTATCTGCTGGTAGAATAGTTATAAAGGCGCGCATCTCGCCTTTTCTGCATAATCAACGTACAGAGATAAAAATACCCCGGGTTGTAATGTAGCCCGGGGATTTTTGTAGGAGGCTAAAAGGCTTTATTTTGCCCAGTCTTCCAGCTGTTGTGCCGCGGCGGGGAGGACGGCTCTTAGCCAATTGTGCCACGCTTCGCAGGTGAAAAAAGACCCGGGGTGCTGGATGGCGGCCCCGCTGGCGGTTACGTTACCCGCGTGGATAGAAAACACCGGGCGCGTAAAGGTATTGTTTATCTTTTCGCCCCACGGGGTTAATTTGCCAAGTGTTAAAGAGGGGGAAAACTGTTCCGTATGCGAGAGGGCGGACATCCCGGCAAAAATGCAAATTCCGGGTTTTAAGGTGTTTAAAACATCTTTAAATGCCTGCCAGCCTTGCGCAAAATCCCGTTCGCTAGGGCGGTCCGACGGCGAGGGCATTGGGCGTTGTACAAAATTATAGAACGCGATATTTTCCCATAATTTGGGTGCGGTTTCCGCCGCCAGTTTTCTGCCCGCCAAAAACGCGTTTAAATTGTTCCAGGTCGGGCTGTTCCACCAATGTTGGGAATAACACCGCTCCGCCACCAAGCGGCGCGTGTAGAGCGGATTTTGGACGTCTTCTACATTGGATTTTGCTTTATCAATATAATGCGATTCCAAGATTACCAATATTTTACTGGACGCCGAAGGATAATTTTTGCCCACCCACGGGTACCAGGCGAGTTTTCCCGCCTGGCAGAGAGCCTCAAAGGCTGGGTCAAACGACTGCGTTTGATATTGCTTAATTTCCTTTAAAGTTATCATAATGTGTCTCCTATTTTGTTTACACAGTTGGCGACATCGGTCAAAATGGAAGCAATGCGGTTACAGGAAGCAGGTATTTTTTCCATATCTAGCGAATTTCCCCAGAAATAACTAGTTGGGATAGCGCTTTCTGCGTTGTCCAATGTTTGCACTATATATTGCTCGTCTTTATAGTACACTTTTTGAATCTTGGACCAGGGAATCCGATAAATGGTGTCTAATTCTGGGTCGTCCCATATGAGTTCGTTTTCTGTAATAACAACTCTTTCATTTTCTTCGGTAGAAAAAAACAGGATTTTTTCATTTTGGGGAATTTGATACGTTTCGCGTATCTCGCGCTTCTTATCTTTTTTTAGTATTTTAAAGGGTTGCAATCCTTCTAGTGGAGCGTTATCCTGATGTTTATGAGGAGACTCCCAAGATAAAATGGGAGTCTCCTCTTTTATCTTGGGAGAAATATAATCAAGTCTGTTGATATTAAATGCAAAATCTTTGTTCATTTTTTTACCTCTTTCATCAATAAACTTACCCCCTATGGATATCCAAGGGGGTAAATGCAGATTCTATTTTTTTCGTGCGGCCTTTTCTGCTTCGTCAGAATAATTATCTTTAAAATAATTTTTTGCTGAATCAATTATACCTTCAATATCCATTTCATTTTTAGCACTTTCTGCAAATTTTTTTAATTGGCTTGCAGAAAAAGTACTTGGATCTTTTCCAGCAGTAAAAATATTTGTTAATATTTTTAAATATATTAGTCCCGAAACAATGGTTAATGCATATACCATACCACCAGTAAGAACGGATGCACCAACACTCCCCAAACCAGGGATGAAGGAAAATGCTGCCGAAAGCAATGTATTTCCTATAAAATATGCGCCCAAATTCGTAACGATGCCGGATGCTAAGGTTTTTGTAATATTTTCAGATGTTTTTAAATCTATCGCATTATTAATCCTTGCATACATTCCCCAAATAAACCCTATTCCGGCGGCATTTGCTATAAATGCCCCAGCACCAGGAACCCACGCAGTTCCCAAAGCCGATAATGCGGCACCTTTTGCGTGAAATTTAACAATATCTGCTATTTTCTGTGGGAACATTTCTTCTGTTTGCTTATCACAAGCGTGTAACAAATATTCAGAACTCTTAAGTAAGATTTTATCAATATTCATTTTTTATTTTCTCCTTAATCCATAAAGTTTTCCAAGGCTTGTACCGGGTTGCGGTTTACATAGGCGAGCCAAGTATTTACTCCGCTTCCGCCCAAAGCCAAAATATTATCAATGTCCGTAGGTAATTCTATGGGTAAGAGTTCATAGGCAAAAGTTAAAAAGGGCAAAACTAAATACCCAGCAGGAATTCTTTTTTGCTTATACATAAAAAGTACAATGCACAAAAAGAGCCCGGCCCCCATACAAGTAATGCTGGAAAAGAAGGAACCATTTCCAACAAAACTAAGCGGAGCAAACAGCACGCCGGATATGGCCGAAATAAACACAGGCAGGATACAATCCAGTGTGGTTAAGCGTTTGGCGCTGTTCATAATCAGTACGGAAACGCACAAACAGAAGAGGAAGATACCAATCCCGGTAGTTATTCCTAAAAGAATACTGTGCCAGTAGGTTCCGGCCCAAATGCCCGCCAAACAAGCCAACACCATACCGATACTGGCGGAAATAGTACCTCTTAAACAACCTACCGCCGTAGCGGCGGGTTCTTCTATATTTTCTTTTTTCATTTTTTTATCCTCATATCTTTTTAACTTCTTTAAATGTTGTTTTATCTGCTTTTTAGTAGCCAGGTACGGCCTTGGTCCTTGGAATAAAAGGTTCCCTTGGCGGACAGGGCTACCAACTGCGTACCGACGGTTTGCAAGTCCTTAAACGGACCCGCCACGGTGCCGATGTACCGGCTTAACCAAGTGCGACCGCCGTTATAGGAATATTCTATATGGCAGGGATTTTTGGGGCTGATGCGTAAGATTTCATTACCGACTTGAACTATTTGGCTCATAATTATTCTCCTTTTACAAAAGTGTAACACGAGGGCGCGACAATACTATTGTCGCACAGTCGTTCTATAATAAAATTAATTGGGAAGCGAGGTGTCGGAATAAAAAAGCGGCGAATTACCGGAGCCTTTGGAATAACCCAAGTAATCGCCGCTTGCTTATTCCAAAAGAATAAGCAGGAACGATTATTTTAGGATTCCAAAGTGCCGACGGAATTATTCCGTCAGCTCTGCCCAGTCCCAAACCGGGCTTCCTGAAAATAATTAATTCGCCAACTCAAATTGTAGGGCGGACAAGCCGCCTTTTTTATTATATCACAATGTTTGGAAGTATGCTATTATATGAATATGTCTATTAAAAAAGCCTCTTTAAGCAAAATGAACCGCATTTTGTATTTACTCGCCAAATTACAGCGCGGAAGTGTTAATTTGTCCGTGGAAGCGCGTGAATTGGGGTTTTCCGTACGCACCTTGCAGCGGGATATCCTTTTTATTGAAGAGGCTTGTTTCCCAATAGCGGAAACGGGGCCGGGATTATACCGGCTGGCGGAGGGGTTTTCGTTGGCTAAACTGCCGCTTTCCGCGCGGGACAGCGCGCTGTTGGCTATTATGGGGGAGGTAGCGCAAGACCTTGGGCCGGAGTGGCAAGAGAGTTTTACGCGCCTGCAAAAGGCTGCGGCCCGTCCGGAAGGCAAAAATATTTATTTTATTAAAACCCCGGAGATAAAGGGTAAATCCAACCCGCAGGTAATGACCCGGCTGGAACAAGCCCTCTACCAATATACCTACATTAATCTTTGCTATATTAATAAGCGCAACCAGCGGGTTTGGTACAACCACTTGCGCCCTGTAAAGATCGCCTTGTTCGGCACGTGGTATCTTATCACGCTAAACAGCGAAAATACCTTTATGAAATTTACGCTTTCGCAAATAATGGATATCCGCCTGTTAAAGGAGCATTTTACGCCCATAAATATAGAGGATAAACTGCGCACGGAGCCCAATATTTGGTTTGACCAGGAGCAAAATATAGAGGTTACGTTGCGAGTAGCGCCGGAAGCGGCCCGGTATTTTAAAGAAACGGTAGTGTTTTCGCACCAGAAAATAAAAGAAACGCTGGCGGACGGGGCGCTTATTTTAACCTGTAAAACGGCTAATTTTATGCAACTTTTGCCCCAAATAAAGCAATGGCTGCCCTATGTAAAGGTGCTGGCCCCGGAGAGCCTGGAAGCGCAACTCCGGGCCGATTTAAAGGCTTATTTACATTGACAAGTAACTCCCGTTTACTTACAATGTTTTATACGGTATTTTGCGACGACGCACCTATTTGCCAAACAATGACAGCCACCATTATTTTTATTTTATTTATTGTTTTTTCTCTCCTGCTCCTGCCTTGGGGGCGGAAATTTTTTGGGGAAACCTGCCGGAAATATTACTATCCCGTTTGGACGTTTTTATATGCGGGGAGTGTTATATATTTGGCCTTTTTGTGCCGCACCCCCAAGCCGGGGCTTGTATTGCGTATGGAAGTGCTGAAAATTTACCGTTTGGCGGCGCATTGTCTGTTAAAAGACGGCACCGTTTCTGCCTATGTCTGCAACAATATTTTGCAAACAAGAAACAATGTATTTAAAATATCCCAAAAGGCACCCCTGCAAGATATGGTTTTAAATATCGTCTTTTTCCTGCCGCTGGGTTTTTTACTGCCTTTTTTGTGGAAAAAATGCACTTGGTGGAAAACGCTTCTTGTCGGTGTGTTTATTTCTTGCATAATTGAGGGTTTGCAGGCTTATACCCATTTGGGGGTATGCGATATAGATGATGTGTTAAATAACGTGTTGGGGGCTGTTTTGGGGTACTTTTTGGCTAAATTAGCCGCACGGCTCTACCCGCAGGAGATAAAATGATGAATTTTCGCCTATGGATAGCGGCTCTTTTTAAAAAAGTGGTGCAAATTACGGCACGCATTTTACATTTGCCGGAGCAATTTGTCTGCTTTTTATATATAGGCACTTTGAATACCGCCTTTGCATACTGTCTGTATGTGTTCTTTGTATGGATAGGATTTAATTATATTTTCGCACCGCTTTGCTCCACGGTTTTGGGGGTTCTGTTCAATTTTAAGACCATTGGCGGAATTGTGTTCCAGAGCCATAACAACGCACTTTTAGGAAAGTTCTTCGGCGTGTATGGTGTGGTTTACCTGTGTAACGTGGCAGGGTTGAAAATATTATCTTCCGTCGGGTTTAACTTATACATAGCGGGGGCAATTTTAGTTTTACCTCTTGCAATGCTCGGTTTTATACTTAATAAAAAGTTGGTATTTCACAAATGAAAAAGAAAATTTCAATTATTTCCAGCGCATTTAACGAACAGGAAAATGTGTGGGAACTCTACAAGCAAGTAAAGGCCGAAATGGCCAAATACGCAGATAAATACGATTATGAACAGGTGCTGCTGGATAACGCTTCCACCGATGGCACACTTGAAGAACTGCGCAAAATTGCTGCGCAGGATACGCATTTTAAAGTAATTGCCAATGCCCGAAACTTTGGGCATATCCGCTCGCCCTATTATGGCATTTTACAGTGCAGCGGGGATGCCGTTATTTATATGGCCTCTGACTTGCAGGACCCGCCCGCACTTATTGGACAGTTTTTAGCCAAGTGGGAAGAAGGCTTCAAGGTAGTGCTCGCGCAGAAAACGCAAAGTAAGGAATCTGTTTTGTTTTTTGCCGTACGGCGCTTTTATTATTGGTTGCTTAACCTGCTTAATGATTCCGGCGCGCAACTGCCGGATAACTGTACCGGTTTTGGCCTGTACGACAAATGCGTGGTGGAGGAACTGCGCCGCTTAAATGACCCTTACCCATATTTGCGCGGGCTCGTGTGCGAACTGGGGTATTCCCGCGCTCTCGTGCCGTTTGTTCAGCCCACCCGCAAACGCGGATTTACCAAAAATAATTTTTACACGCTGTATGACAACGCGATGATTGGTTTTACCAATCACTCCAAGGTGCCTTTGCGGTTGGCGGCAATGGGCGGCTTTATACTAGGGGGGATAAGTTTAGCCCTGGCCTTTGTTTATTTGATTTTAAAATTATTGTTTTGGAATAATTTTCCAATGGGCACAGCTCCTATTTTGTTAGGGGTACTCTTCTTTTCCTCTGTGCAACTGTTTTTTATTGGAATCATTGGCGAGTACATCGGGGCTATTTTAACCCAAGTGTTAAAGCGCCCGCTGGTAATAGAAAAGGAGCGTATTAATTTTAAGTAAAGTCTAAAAATACATCTTACATTATCATAAAAAACACCCCGGGGTTAATCAATATCTCGGGGTGTTTTACATTTTGCAGACTTTTTATTGCACCGGTTCAGGTTCCTCTATTTGAAAGTTTTGGAGTTGGTCATCATCCTCGGCAAATGGATTCGCCTCCTCGGTGCTTACTTTCTCGTTGTGTTTAAAGATTTTTGCTTCAACCGACTCCTTCCACACTTCTTCCTTATTCGTCAACTCGCTAGCCAGTTTCGCAAGAGTCGCATTTCTGGCGGTGGCATCCTTAATATCATACGCATTCAAAAAGCGCGGGGTAAAGGAATCAAAGAATGCTGTTACTTCGGCTGATTTGCCCTCCAAACCATACTGTTCAAATGCCATAATCCAGTACGATTTCACATTAGCCAGGGCCATTTCCGATAGGGCTTTCTCTTGGTTGGCGGCTTCTTGGCCCAAAAGTTCCAGTCGGCGCTCCACTTTTTCCTTCTTGTTCAACAAGCGGGAATTGAGCAACTTAGTAGCCTTTTCCTGCTGTTTCTGTTTGTTGTCAGACGATTCATTGCTACGCAAGGCAGCAACAACCGAGGCTAAATATTCATCATACCAAGCACCCATTTGTTTCAGTTCGTCTGCGGAAACATATGGTTTATAACTATCCAAAGTAACGCGTTTTTGTACGGCAATTGCTTCGGTTTGCGCCTTTATAATGTTATCAAGAGCCTTTTGGTTCTTTATCTTGTTTCCCTCTCCTAAAGCACGGTTAAAGTTCACGCTAGCCGCCTGATATTGCAAGCGTTTTACTAAGGGCATAGTAACATACATATTGTCCATTACGCCCAATTTGCCCAAAGCTTCGCGCCCAAAGATAATCGGAGAGCCCATAAACATACCTTCCGACGATTCCTTTTCCGCTCCGCTTACCGTTTCATAGGCATCCATTTGCTTCGGGTTGTAATCCTGGCCTTCGGCTTTGAGTTGGGCTAAAGCGGCTTCTTGGTTTTGTTCGTCCTGTTTGAGTTTGTCCGGGTCATAGGCTCCGCCGTATTTGGGGCTAGCCATTTCGGCCTGTACTTCCTTTTGTCCGTTATTTGTAATATGCCCCATCACAAACGGATAGACAGCATAGTCCGCTCCTGCTAATCCGCCGAAGAATACTAAGTTTCCGGTTAAACTTTGCGTAAAGTAACTGGTTTTCAGCCAAGCCTTGCCCATACTCCACGCAAAGCGCGGGTTGGTCAAAAATTCCTTAGTAAAGGCTTTTGTCGGCACCAGGCGCGGCATAAACGAATCCAAGAACTTATTATTATAGTTGGCAATTCTAAAATACTGCTGGCCTACTTGTTCCGCCCACTGGCCGTTTGCCAACATCTGCGCCGGGAATTTAACTGCCCCGGGGATAGAAAGCGGGTCAAAGGCCGTCCGTGCTGCCGTGCGGCTCATAGCGGGGGCCACTACCACATCCGTGCTAAACAGGTCGTTGCCCGGTTTACCCAACTTGGTTATGTTCCACCAAGAGGACTCCATCGCAACCCCCGTAGCGCCCGGCTGACTGGCCAGTACCGGCATTTTGTCCGAACCGTAAACCGGCATTCTAATATTTACCCAGCCGTCAAACCCGCCAGATTTGGCCGCATCAAAACTGATACCTTGCATACGGGAATATGCCTGTGCAGCACGCAGTTCCGGCACCGATAATTTCAGCCAAGGATACATCATCCCTTCGGTTTTTTGCATTCCTTGCACGCCGTGGTTCATTAAGCGCAGCATATCATAATCTTTCACACCGTTTTGCAAGGAGGCTAATCGGCCCGCGAAATTAACCGAGCCAACATTTTGTGCTCCACCCGGTAATATTTGGTAGAAATCCACACCCACAATTTGGCGGTTGGGGGTCATCCCTACCCAGCGTCTCGGGTTCCAGCGGGAATATTCATTCTGCAAAAAACGCATAGAAGATTTACCAGGCTGGGCAATTGTCTTTGTTTTGACAACGGGAGCCAACCCTTCGCCCACCTTGGACGGAAGCGTTGTAGCCGGTGCTTTGCCTGTCTCAATATAACGAACTGCCATTGTTACATTGTTATTAACAGCCTTGGACGTATAAGAAGCCAACCTGCCAGCCTTGGTCAATTCCACGCGGAAAGTCAAGAGCGCACGTCCTTTATTAGATTTGGCCGCTGCGTTAAGGGCTTTCGGCAAAGCAAGCATGGCCCCACGCGCAAAACGGAACGCTTGGCTGGCCGCTTCAATCAGAGTGCCGCCATATACCCACAAAACCGCTTCCCCGACAAACCAGAAGAACGCCACTGCGTTTTCTTTATCCACTTTGGCTTTATTTAAGCCGTTATGTTGGGCAATTTCCACCCAGCGGCCCTTAGAAGTATATATATACCCGTAAATCATACGGATTGATCCGTCCGGGTTTTGCACCATATTGCCTTGGTTAGAAGGCGCAATAGCAGGGATAGAGGTGTTCGGGTCGTTGGCAATAATTAAGCCTTTTTCGCCGGGGGAAATAAGCCCTTTAATTCCGGCAACGGGCTTGGAACCGTTATTGGTATATTCTTCCAATTTTAAAGGTTCCGTAGCAAATTGGTTATAGATATCCGCCAACTTATCCGATAATGCCTGCATTTGTTTGGAATCCAAACCATAGTCCTTATAATAAGAACCTTGCAAAGGTTCATACAAATCAGCCGCGCGGCGGGCAAAAGTCTTGCGGAAAGCAAATTCACCCTTACTCATTTCTTTACCGGCCTGGTTACCCATTAATACGGATGCCGCTTCCAACGCAATTACGCGCGTGGAAAGGGAATAAACCTTGGGGTCGGAAAAATTTTTGAAGAATTGCATAGCATTATTCCACTTTTGCGACCCGCGGGCTTCTTGGCGGACCTCATCTACTATGCCCGCAATAATTTGGTTTACTACCGGTGCATTATCCGCTTTAAAATCCGTATCTTTGACGCCTTTGTCAAAACTTTTTACCAAAATGCCCACGGAAGCCGGATCGGAAAGCAGTGTATATTTGGTGGCATAGTCCGCCAGCGCCACTACATCCTGGTATTTCTCGTCGCTGGGTTCAAGCCCTTTTTGGGCAGCAGCCGCCATTTCTTTAAAATACTTGTTTTGCGTTTCCTTAAAATGAGTGGGCGGAAACACAGAGACCGATTGCTTGACATAGTCGGTAACTTTTTTGGGAACTCTTTTGGTTACAATAAAAAACTGCCCGTCCAACCCCGGTTTCCGTTCCATCACTTCTACATATTCGGTTCTGGTGTAGGGCTTTCCGCGACCGGGGAGCGTTTGCGAAGTGACCAACGGGTCCGATTTCTGCGTAGCCAACAGATAATTATGCACTTTTAACATCGCAATACGCAAAGACCCCACAGCCATCGTACGAATCATAGATTCATGTGGCAGAGAGGAAAGCATCCCTTCCCGATATGCCATACGCAGATAAACACTTTCCAAATCATTATTAAACTCTTCTAACGCGGCTTTATCCGCGTTGCCGCTTTTTACAGCCTGCAACATATAATCCACCGTGTTGCCCAAGGCTTCGGCCGCATAGACGGTGTTCATTAAAAAGGAGTCGTTGGTATTGCCCATCGGGTCAATAAAGTCACCCATATTTTGCAAAGTCAATTCGTCTTTGGCCAGCAGGTCCAACACATCATTAGTGGGGCGTTGAAGCGGCAGAACAGGTGCGGCAGGAGCCACATAAGTAGCGTCTCGCTCCATAACTGCCCCAGAGCGGACATCCCGTTGATAATCTGCAAAAGCCTGTTCTTGGGCGCGTTTTTCCTCAGCGGCTTGGTTGTCTGCCTCTTTTTTCTTTAATTGGTGTAATTTATCCAAATCTTGGAAACGTTGGTAATACGTACGGCTTCTATCTTCAAAACGTTTCCTTGTCTGATTAATTTGCGTAGGCAGTTGTTTATTAGCCGCCTGGGAAACAGCCGCACCTACATTAGGTTTGGCAGTCGTACCCGTAGTGTTTTTTTGTCCTGACGGACGGCGCGCCTGTGCCCACGCCGAGGGGGTGGGGAGAACACAATTTAAAGCAAATACAACGGCAAGTACACGGCAGAAAAAAGATTGCATAGAACGCTCCTTGTATAATAGGCCTAGTTATATTGTACCGCTTTTATACATTTTTTCCAGGGGGCAAAAGACCTATTTCACACGGGACCAAAAGTCCTATATCATTTATAGGCCCCGTCTTTTTTATCTTTTATATTATATTACAATTATATGTTTTTGTTGCTTTTTTTAAGCAATGCAAAAGAAGTCTTTTATGTGTTATAATAGAAAGGAACTATAAACTCTTGGCGGAGAATAGTCTTACAGCGGGAAATCCCGCCCTTGCTGCTTACAAAAATTCTCTTCCAACTGTTTACTGGGCAAGCCTGATATCAGGATTGCTATAAAGTGTTAATTTCGTACAATAAAAGTTACGGGTGCACCCGTTTACATTTTACAACAGGAGTTTGTTATGAAAGTACTTTTGCTGGCAGGTGGACTTGGTACCAGATTAGGGGAAGAAACCTCTATCCGCCCCAAACCGATGGTGGAAATCGGCGGCTACCCGATTATTTGGCACATTATGAAACTTTACACCCACTACGGACTGACGGACTTTGTTATTCTGTGCGGGTACAAGAGCGAAGTAATCAAAGAATACTTTGTCAATTACTACACCAACAACTCTGATGTTACGATAGATTTCCAAACCAATCAAATTGATGTCCATATGAACCGCTGCGAACCGTGGAAAGTTACCCTTTTATATACAGGGCGTAACGCAATGACTGGCTCGCGCATTAAGCAGGCTTGCAAGTTTGTAGGAGACGAGCCCTTTATGCTGACGTACGGGGACGGAGTGTCCGACGTGGATATTAATAAGTTGTTAGACTGCCACAAAAAATCGGGCAAACTGGTTACTTTAACGGCGGTCCAGCCCACAGGCCGCTTTGGCGCGCTTAATATTGAGCCGAGCGGCACCATTTCCCGCTTCCAGGAAAAGCCGGTAGGGGACGGCGCGTGGGTAAACGGCGGCTTTTTCGTTTGCGAGCCCAAAGCATTTGACTATATCCCGGATGGGGATAATATTATGTGGGAACGCGAACCGCTTACCCAACTGGCCAAGGAAGGCCAATTAAACGCATATAAGCACTATGGCTTTTGGCACCCGATGGACACGTTGCGCGACAAAATTGAACTCAACGAACAATGGACCGCCGGAAAAGCCCCGTGGAAAGTGTGGGAGGAATAAATATGTGGAGCGATACCTATAAAGGCAGACGCGTTTTACTTACCGGGCATACGGGATTTAAAGGGTCGTGGCTTGCGTTATGGCTTACCCAATTAGGGGCCGAAGTTTGCGGGTACTCCTTAAAACCCAATACGGTGCCTTCTATGTTTACGGCGCTGGATATTGAACATAAAATTGCCAAAAATGTCTTTGGCAATATTTTGGATAAAAATCTTTTAAATAAAACCTTTGCCGAATTTCAGCCGGAAATAGTATTTCACTTGGCGGCCCAGCCGTTAGTCCGTTTATCCTATGCGGAGCCGGTCCTTACCTATGAAACCAACGTAATGGGCTCCCTAAATGTATTGGAAGCCGCCCGCAAAACACACTCTGTAAAGGCTTTTGTAAATATTACTACGGATAAATGTTACGAAAATAAAGAAATCGCCCGGGGCTATACGGAAGATGATCCGATGGGGGGGTATGATATGTATTCGTCCTCCAAGGGGTGTGTGGAAATTTTATCCTCGTCTTACCGCCGCAGTTTCTTGCAGGACGGCTATGCGTTGGCTACGGCCCGCGCCGGGAACGTGATCGGCGGGGGCGACTGGGCGGCAGACCGTTTATTGCCCGATTGTGTGCGTTCCATAGAGGAAGGAAAAACCATAGAAATCCGCAACCCGCACGCTACGCGCCCCTGGCAACACGTTTTGGAGCCGCTTTCCGGCTATTTACTTTTGGGGCATTTGCTCTATACCCAAGGGCACAAATACGCCGAAGGCTTTAACTTTGGCCCGAAAGCAGACAGTGTTTTAACCGTGGCCGAAGTAGCCAAACTAGCGGTAAAGTATTACGGGAAAGGGGAAGTGGTGGTGCATAAAAAAGATAACTTGCACGAAGCCAACCTGCTAATGCTGGATATTACCAAAGCCAAGGAACGCTTGGGCTGGACGCCAACCTATACGGCCGAGCAGGCTGTGGAAAAAAGCATTAGTTGGTATAAACAATTTTACGAAGGAAAACCAATGTACGATTTTACCTTACAACAGATTAGTGAATATATGGAGAAGATGCAATGGAAAAAGAATTAAGAGCGGCTGTCCAAGCGGCGGCGGCAAAGTATTTTGACGAAGTTTGTGGCACTAAAAAAGAGTTATCTTATATTCCTGCTTCGGGCAAACTGTTAGACAAGGCAGACCTGTCCAATATGATTGATGCTACCTTGGATATGTGGCTGACGGCAGGACGGTTTAATGACCAGTTTGAAAAGGACTTTGCCGATTTTTTGGGCGTCAAATTCGCCCTATCTACCAACTCCGGTTCCTCGGCCAATTTGTTAGCCTTATCCGCTCTTACCTCTTATAAATTGGGCGACAGACGGCTTAAAAAAGGCGACGAAGTCATTTCCGTTGCTGCCGGCTTTCCCACCACCGTTAACCCGATTATCCAGCAGGGTTTAATTCCCGTATTTGTGGATTGCGAAATCGGCACCTATAATATTGACGTCAAACAAATTGAAGCGGCCGTTTCGCCCAAAACCAAGGCTATTTTCCTGGCACATACATTGGGAAATATGTTTGATATGGATGCCATTATGGACATCTGCCAAAAACACAATCTGTGGCTGATTGAAGACTCCTGTGATGCTTTGGGGGCCGAATGGGACGGCAAAAAGGCGGGCACGATTGGGCATATCGGCACATACAGTTTTTATCCGGCCCACCATATGACAATGGGCGAGGGCGGCGCCGTGGTAACCAACGACCCGCAACTTTACCGCATTATTTTATCGTTCCGCGATTGGGGCCGCGATTGCTGGTGCAAGCCCGGGGTGGATAACACCTGTAAAAACCGTTTTAATATGCAACTGGGGCACCTGCCTTTTGGCTACGACCACAAATACACCTATTCCCATATCGGGTTCAACTTAAAAATTACCGATTGGCAGGCCGCTGTGGGGGTAAGCCAACTGAAAAAATTGCCGGGCTACCTGCAAAAACGCACCGAAAATGCCGCTTATTTAATGAACAAACTGGCGGACCTGACAGATGTGCTTATTTTACCCAAGGTGGACAGCAAGGTAAAACCCTCCTGGTTCGGCTTTTTAATTTCCGTCAAGCCCGAAGCCAAATTCACCAAGCAACAATTAGTGGAATACTTGGAAAAAAACGGGGTGGGAACCCGCCAATTATTTGCGGGCAACCTTTTGCGCCAACCGCTAATGGTAGAAAACGACGTAACCCTGCGTATTGGTGCAGGTGCGGTGCAAAATTCGCGCGATTTGACCGAGGCTGATTATCAAAAATTGCCCAATACAGATTTTATTATGAACAATACCTTCTGGGTAGGGGTTTTCCCGCGGTTAGGGGAAAAAGAATTGGATAAGACCTCGCGCCTTATTCACGAATTTGCCGCCCAGCATAAATAACATATGAAAAAACAACTTTTGCTGACTGGGGGGAACGGGTTTATAGGTAAGAACATACGGGAGAGTTTTTTGGCCCAAAAGTATGATATTACCGCTCCGCGCAGCAACGAACTTAACTTGGCTGATACAGAGGCCGTGGATAACTATTTTAAAACGCACCAATTTGATGCGGTTATCCACGCAGCGGTAAAGCCCGGACACCGCAACGCCAAAGACCCGACGAACCTGCTCTACACCAACTTGCGGATGTTTGAAAATCTGGCCCGCCATACGGACCGGTTTGGCCGCCTGATTAATTTGGGCAGTGGCGCAGTGTATGATTCAGCCGCCGACAACCGCCAAGTAACCGAGGAACAAATCGGGCTGCGGATGGGAAAAGATGACCACAGTTTTTGTAAATATATAGTGCATAAACGAATTGAAAATATAAAAAACGCAGTGGACTTAAATATTTTCGGCATTTTCGGCAAGTACGAAGACTGGGAAATCCGCTTTATTTCCAATGCTTGTTGCAAAGCCCTTTTTGATATGCCTATTACGTTGCGCCAAAACCGCCGGTTCAGTTATTTGTACGCGCCGGATTTAATGCCCGTGTTGGATTACTTTATAGAGCACGAACCGAAGTTCAAATGTTATAACGTCGTACCTGATGAAGAAACCGAACTTTTGCAAGCCGCGCAAACGGTTTTGGATGTCAGCGGAAAAAAATTGCCCATACAAGTTGCGCACGAAGGTTACGGCCTTAATTATTCCGGCTCCAATGCCAGATTAAAGGTCCAAATCCCGGGGCTTACGTTTACCCCGATAAAAGAAGCAGTATCAGCCCTGTACGGATATTACCAAACCCAAAAGGCTGAACTCAATCCAGATTTATTACAAACAAATAAATAGGAGTACCCAATGAACAATTTAGAAAGAAAAATGTTGGAAACCTTGCAAGATTTAAAAGCCAATCACCACGTGATCGGCATTAAGGCTGAGTTTGAGGCCGAGGGTACACGTATGGAAGAAGCCTTACGGTTAAAAGAAGTGGTAACCAAGGCCGGGTTGGATTTAGTTATTAAAGTAGGCGGTTGTGAAGCCATTAAAGATATGTTTGATGCGCGTACCATTGGCGTGAAGGGTATTGTCGGCCCGATGATAGAAACCCCCTACTCAATGAGCAAATATGTAAAGGCAACGCACTTTGTCTTTCCGGAAGAGGAACGCCAAGAAATGGAATTTTTTATTAACGTGGAAACCTATACCGGAGCAGAAAATTTAGATGATATGATGGCCCTCCCGGAATTTAACGAATTGGCGGGCATTGTGTTGGGACGTGTAGATATGACAGGTTCTATGGGGTTATCGCGCGAAGATATTAATTCAGAAACTATTTTTAAAATGGCCGAAACAATGAGTGCCAAAGTACATAAAGCAGGCAAGAAAATGGTTATCGGCGGAGGGGTATCTGCCCACTCGTTACCGTTCTTTTCCCGCCTGCCGCAAGGGTCTTTAACCAAGTTTGAAACGCGCAAAATTATTTTTGATGCCCAAGCCGCAATCAAAGACCCCAACGCCGATAAAGGCATTTTAAAGGCCGTAGGCTTTGAACTGATGTGGCTTAAAAACAAGCGCGATTTTTACGGGATGATTTACCGTGAGGACGAACAACGTCTGACAATGCTGGAAGCCCGTTACAAAAAATTAATTGAAGAAGCGGGCGGACAATTTTAGGTATTTTTTAATTATGATTAAAACCTCGGATTATTTGGTTAAAAAGTTGGAAGCGTTGGGCGTGGATACTGCTTTTATGGTGTCTGGCGGCGGAGCAATGCACTTAGACGACAGTTTTGGTAAAAGCAAAAAAATCCGCTTAATTTGTAATCATAACGAACAAGCCTCCGCTATGTGTGCCGAAGGCTACGCACGCGCAAACCAAAAGTTAGCCGTGGCGTGCGTAACCACGGGGCCGGGCGGATTAAACTGCTTAAACGGGGTTTTCGGTTCTTGGACGGACAGCGCACCCGTGTTGTTTATTTCCGGACAAGTAAAATATACCACCACTTTATCTTCTTGCCCAGATATTCCGTTGCGCCAACTGGGCGACCAGGAAGCAAACATTATCCGCGTAGTTACACCGCTAACCAAATTTGCAAAAATGGTTACGGACCCTTATGATATTGATGCCGCTGTGGAAGAAGCCGTTTTCAGAGCCACTACCGGCCGCCCCGGACCGGTATGGTTGGATATTCCGCTAAATGTGCAAGCCGCGCCGATTGATGAAACCAAACTCAAAAAATTTGTTTGTCCGGCAGAAAAAACTGCCGATATGGCAGACAAACTCCGCCAAGCCGCGGACCTGTTAAAAAAGGCCAAGCGTCCGGTACTTATCGCGGGGAACGGGATTCATTGTGCGGGAGCGCAAAATGATTTGCGCGCGTTTTTGGATAAAACTCAAATCCCGGTATTGGCTACGTTTAACGGATTTGATTTAATTCCGTCTGATGACCCGCTGTTTGCGGGGCGTATCGGCACCGTAGGCCAGCGTGCTGGGAACTTTGCCCTGCAAAACGCTGATGTAGTGCTGTGCGTGGGCACACGCAATAATATCCGCCAAGTGAGTTATAACTGGGAAAATTTTGCCAAAAATGCCAAAAAAATCGTGGTGGATATTGACCCTGCCGAACTTGAAAAGCCAACGGTCCGCCCCGATTTGCCCATTTGCGCGGATGCGGGATATTTTCTCCGCGGATTGACCGCACAAGTCGGTCTGCTTGATATTGCGCCCTGGCGCGAATACTGCCGCAAAATGCGGGCCAAATATCCGCCCTTGCGGGAGTTTTCTATTAATCCGGCAGATAAGGTTCACCCATATTTGTTTATGGAAAAATTGAGCCAAATTCTTCCGCCCGAAAGCCGCGTGGTGGCCTCTAACGGTACGGCTTGCGTGGCATTTTTTCAGGCATTTGAAAGCAAAGAGGGGGAACGGCTTTTATTAAACTCCGGTGATGCTTCTATGGGGTATGGCCTGCCCGCGGCTATCGGTGTGTGCGCGGCGAATAACCGCCGGGACGTGATCTGCCTGGAAGGCGACGGCAGTATTATGATGAATTTGCAAGAATTGCAAACCGTAAAAACCAATAATCTTCCGCTTAAAATTTTTGTACTGAAAAACGGAGAATATATTTCTATTATCCAAACCCAGCGCAACTTTTTTGACGGACGGCTGACGGGATGCAACGTGCAAAGCGGGGTGGAAGTGCCGGACTTTGTAAAAGTGGCCGAAGCCTTTGGCTTACCCTCCGTGCGCATCAGCACCAACAGCGAACTGTCCGACAAATTACAGCGGGTGCTAACAATGCCCGGCCCCGTAGTGTGTGAGGTTACTTGTACCGAAAATTACACCTTTGCGCCGAAACTTTCCGCGCGCAAACTGCCTGACGGCACAATGATTAGCCCGTCCCTGGAAGATATGTATCCGTTCCTGGACCGCAAAGAAATGGAAGAAAATAAATTTTAGGATATAAATCCAATGTTTAACATTAAAGACTACTTGGAAATTATTATTCCAACATATAATCGCAAAAAAGATTTAGAAAATGCCTTAAAACAATTTTTATCACCTGACAGCCCTGTGCGAAGTTGTTTGATTACTATTTTGGATAATGCCTCAAATGATGATACTGAAACTTTTGTAACCCAATTAATTTCCACACATCCTAATATTCAATATAAAAGACATAAAATAAATATTGGTATGGGCGCAAATATTTGCGCTGCAATGGCTTTGGCAAGCAAACCATATTATTGGTTAGTAGGCGATGACGATTCTTATGATTTTACTCATTGGAATTTGGTAGAAAAATACCTACAACAAGACCCAGATTGTTTAATTGTTACTAATTTTATAGTCAAAGATTACTCTGCCCCGGCTCTAATAAATCATTTAGGGCTGCTTTCTGCGGGGATTTATAAAACCGCCAATATTACACCCGAAATTATTCAAAATGCCTATGCAAATATTGTTAATATGTTTCCGCATTTTGCATTAATAACGCATCTTATTAATGAGCATAAAAAATTTATAGTTATGCCTAATGCCATAACCATTTGGGGCACCAATAATCCTGATCCACAAGGAAAAGCCTATATTCGCGGATGTAATAATGAGAGCAAAATTTGTCCCCGCTTAAAATATATGTGGTTAAGCCCTGCCTGGTATAATATCCTGCAAATGCTAAAAGATTCTAAACTGAAATCAAAATTAATTAATGAAGGATATAAGTACAGCGATCCACCCACGGATACAACCTCACGCAAGTGCATAAAAGAATTTTGCAAAACCAACTCTTTATTATTCAACAATTATTATGCGAATATTGTTGATGCTTTTTTTGCATTTAATATCAAAAATAAATTATGGTTACTCTTTTATGTAATGTATTTTTATATTCGCAAAATCTTTCATAAAGAAAAATAAAATGAATTTAAAAACATTGATAAATAAATTAAGACATAAAAAAATAGACTTTAAGGAAAAATGGCGCCAAATAAATAGGCACAATTTTTTGTCTATTGAAAATGAATTTAATTTTTCCATTGTTTCTGTCGGAAAAGGAACTTACGGCAGTATGAGAGTGATTTCATATGGCTCCGCGGGAGAAAAACTAACTATAGGAAATTATGTTTCAATGGCACTTAATACTACTTTTTTCTTATCTAGCGGGCACGACTTTAACAAATTTACAACATTCCCGTTTAATGTATTTTATTGCAATTGCGCATATGAAACCCCATCCAAAGGAGAAATTATCGTACAAGATGATGTATGGATTTAACCATTTTACCGGGTGTTACCTTGGGCCAGGGATGCGTTATTGCGCTAGGAAGTGTGGTTACTAAAAATGTACCGCCCTACGCGGTCGTAGGGGGTGTACCTGCCCGTGTTATCAAATATAGGTTCCCGGCAAATATAATTAAGAAGTTGCTTAAAATAAATTTTTCCAAACTAGATAAACAGCTGTTTATGCAACATAAAGATTTGTTTAACCAAAAATGTAACGATCAAAATATTGATGAAATTTTAAAATATTTGCCTCAAAAAATCTCATAATAAAAAGGTCCTCTATGGCAGAAAAAAAATTTTTAGATTTTATTGTACCCACTAAAAACCGTTGGCATCTGTTAGAGACAACATTATTGTCTTTTTTAGCCCAAACCAACAAGAATTTTAACTTGTTGATTGTAGATAACAGTGATGAACAAAGGCAAGAATTACTGGCGCAAAAATTATTGGAAAAATATAAAAATACACTATCCATTAAATATTACAAAACAGGCGGACTGAATATGTTGGATAATTGGAACAAGGGCTACCAATTATCCGATGCCGACTATTGTTATTTGGTAACAGATAAAATTGTATTAGATTCGCGAGCCGTTGAAATTTTTGAACAAGGAACAAAAGATTATCCTGATACTAATCTGTTTTTATTTTCTATTTCCGGGGACACCCATTGGCATAAAGAAGAATCAAAAAAACTAATTTCTTTAACATTAGAAGATATGGCGAACTTCTTTAATGCTTGTTGGGGCAGTGAATTAAAAGCCTTTCTCAAACGTGATTTTAAAAATAAATTAATCCAACAATATGGAAAAATTATTCACTTTGTGGGAGGCGATGTAGATGAAGTGTATTTGGCCTTAATGAACTCCGCTACCTATGCCTCTATCAATTACAATATTATCCAGCAACGTAACAATATGGTGGGCAGCGTCGGGAGAAGTGGGGAATATGGAGGAAATATTTATAAAAGATATTTGCAAGACCATCATTTAGATTATGATAACCTCTATCCTTATGCTCCTGTTAATATTGCTAATAATTGGAACGGGATGTATAACGACCTTTTTGCAACCGCCAAACTATGCAATTATCCCTGTGATAAAAACCAAATGAACAAGGTAAACTATATCATTGGGCTTTACATTTCTTTGATTCAATTTCAACGCTTATACCAGGTTTCAAATCCAAACGATTTCTTAAAATTACATAATTATATAGAAGAAAACAACCTACAATTTCATCCAGAAATTAATAATTGTTTTCGCTATTATGCGAACCACTATACCATACAAGATTTCAGACTCCCAGTAAAAAAAGAACGTTCGCATAACAAATTTTCGCCTTTACTAGAAAAAATTTTTTCTGTTAAAAAAGAAAACGGCAAAAAAATTATTCGGTGTTTAGGGTTTAAATTATATATAAAGAGATAATTTATGAAATTTATAGAACAAAATATTCCAGGGGTTTATTTAATTGAAATGGAACCATTTAAAGATGAAAGAGGTTCCTTTGCACGTCAGTTTTGCTTAAAAGAGTTGCAACACAACGGTTTGGAATTTTCTATGTGCCAGTGCAATTTATCGGGTAACACGCACAAGGGAACGCTACGGGGGCTGCACTATCAAAAAGACCCTTTTCCGGAAATCAAAATTGTTTCTTGTTTGCGCGGGCGTATTTTTGATGTTGTGGTAGATTTACGGCCGAACTCGCCAACTTATCTAAAACATATCACAACAGAACTAACGGAAGGTAATAATAAACTTCTCTATATTCCGCCTATGTGCGCCCACGGTTTTCAAACATTAGAAAATGACTCTACTGTATATTATCAACTGGGGGAATTTTTCCACCCGGAAGCATACGCCGGAGTACGGTGGAACGACCCGAAACTAGGCATTAACTGGCCTATAAAAAATCCTATTATTAATGAAAGAGATAACAACTATGCCCTCCTCTAAAAAAGTATTAGTTACTGGTGCTACCGGCCTTATTGGCAAGGAACTCTTGGAACCTTTACGCCAAGCCGGTTTTGATGTTTTTGCCATAACCATAGACCAAAACTCTCCCGCTATTGCCGGAGTTAATTGGTTAAAAGGCAATTTATTTGATGAGAATTTTATTGCAAAAATTTTTTCCCAAATACAACCGCAATATTTGCTCAATATGGCGTGGTGTACTACGGGAAATTACCAAAACAGCAATCTTAATTTTGATTTTGTGCGCGCAGGTCTTACCTTACTAAAATACTTTGCCCAAAACGGAGGAATACGCGCGGTATTTGCCGGAACCTGTTTTGAATACGCTTTCAAAGATACTCCAATTAAAGAAACAGATAAAATTGAACCTCACAATATTTATGCTTTTTGCAAAAATAATTTACACGAAATAGCCTCGCAATTTTGCAAAGCCAATAATATTAGTTTTGGCTACGGACGCATTTTTTATGTTTATGGACGAAACGAACACCCAACACGCCTTACAGCCTCTATTATTAATGCGTTAAAAGCCGGAAAAACCGTTTCTGTTAATCACGCACAATTAGTAAAAGATTATATGTATGCCAAAGATATTGCAGCGGCTTTTGTTAAGTTTTTGGATGCTAAAACCGAAGGTGCCGTAAATATTTGCACCGGGGTTTCTGTTTCTTTGGCTGAATACGCCCAAACAGTGGCCCGCCTTTTAGGTAAAGAAAACCTGTTAGATTTAAAAAATTTACCAACAACCCAACCTGCGATTATCATAGGAGATAATAGCCGGCTAACAAATGAGGTTGGGTTTGTACCTCAATACACTTTACAGGAAGCATTAAAAGAAATTATTAACTAATAAAATATGTACACAATAGACGATATCCAGATTTTTGTAACCACCCATAACAGGGCTTCTTTATTAAAAGAAACTCTGCAGAGTATTCTTGCGCAAACTGTACCCATAAAAAACATCACAGTATTAGATAATGAAAGCACAGACAATACCGCAGAAATAGTGTTTCAACTAAAAGACAGGGGGGTACATTATGTTCACACAACTGGTTTTTTGGGTAATTTTAAAAAAGCACAAGAATTGGTTTCTCGTCCATATTGTATGCTATTTCACGATGACGATTTATTGCACCCTGCCTATTTGGAAAACGCATTAAAAGCACTTAATTCTTACCCCAATATAGCCCTCATCACAACCACCCACTCCGCATTTGCAAACAATTCTGTTCCGCAAATGCCGAAGCAGGTTTCTCCTAGTCATATTTTCTTTACTTCGCCCCAAAAATGGGCACAATATATATATTTCTACGAAGGAGTTTCGTATGCCCCGGCAATATACAAAAGCAAGGCATTAAAAGAATCTTCGTTGGAATATGAAAAATTTAACAAATTTAATGATTGGCCTCTTTTAGCCAAAATGGCACTGCACGGAAATGTCGTTTACTTTACAGATAAACATTTTATGTATATGCGCCAACATCAAGGCCAAGATAGCAACTCCTTAAATTTTCCAACTATTCAACAAATAGTTAATTGGGATAAACTATTCTATGAATTAATGGGCGCAAATAACAAACATTTACTTCTTCACTATCTGTACGCCTGGCACAACAAACATTTTTTGTTCGGTAAATTAAATGTTGGAAAGAAGTTAGATGACAAGCACTATACCCTTGCGGCTTTAACAGAGTGCTGTAAAAAAGAAAATCTACCTACTTGGAATTTTAATACCAAACCTTTCAAATGGCTTTTTCTGCCATTTTTGAAACATTTGGAGCGCTCTTTTTTATCCCAAATAACAAATACTTGGCCAATAAAATGAATAAATTAGAATTATTTTTAATCACCTTTAACCGCAAGGATAAATGTAAAAAAACCCTGGAAACTATTTTGGCAGATAATTCTCCGCTAAAAGGTTTGCCTCTTACGGTTTTAGATAATGCCTCTACGGACGGTTCAAGTGAGGTAATAGAAACTTTTGCCAAGAAATTTGCAAATGTTACCCATATCCGCCACCCGAAAAATATCGGCGGTAATGCCAACATCACCCGCGCCTACGAAATGGCTACCGCCCCTTATGTGTGGGTTGTGTGTGATGATGACGAATATGATTGGACAAATTGGCAAGAGTTAGAGTTTGCGCTTAAAAACAATCCTCCGGCCGTTGTGGTAGCAAACTACAACGCGCCGGAAAAGGGGATTCAATATCTATTTAAGCAACTTTCATTTGTGCCTGCGGGCATATATCGTACGGACTTATTAACAGCCGATATATTGATGAATATGTACTTTAACATTTCCAATATGTTCCCGCAATTGGCAGTTGCGGCAGCCGCTATCAACACAGGAGAAAAATTGCCAATTTTACAAAAACCTTTGGTAACTATGAAATTGAATCCCGGTAATGATTCCTATGTCCGAGGAGCCAAAAAAGTTAATCAAGTGCATCCTTTACTCAAAAATATGTTTTGGGCGAAAGGCTATTTAAGTTCTATCCCAATGTTACAAAGCCCGGCTTACCGTCAAAAATGTTCTTTTTTTGCCAATGCCGAAAATGAAAATTTTTACAATTTTTGCGGCCGTTATTTGGCAAACGGAAAAGGTTTATTTTATATCTACGCAACAGGAATCCATTTAAGTTGTGGTTGGGCTAAATTAGCCTTTGCTTTATTGGCGCCGGTTGCATATTGCTGTTCATTTTTTAAGGACGAAAAAGGACTAAATATTCGCTTATTTGGTCATATAAAAACAAGAATATGGAAATTCAAAAACAACTAGAAATCATTATTCCGACATATAATCGGAAAGTGCATATCACACACACGCTGGAACAATTAACAGCGGCGGACAGCCCGGTTAAAAATTGCTCCATTACGGTTTTAGACAACGCCTCTACGGACGGTTCAAGTGAGGTAATAGAATCTTTTGCCAAGAAATTTGCAAATGTTACCCATATCCGCCACCCTAAAAATATCGGCGGTAATGCCAATATCACCCGCTCCTACGAAATGGCTACGGCCCCTTATGTGTGGGTGGTGTGTGATGATGATTCTTTTAAGTGGGACGCCTGGGCCGAAATTGAAAAAGCATTGGAAACAGAAGAATACGACCTAATTTTAACCCGCAAAGACGACCTGAAAGGGTCTAACAATATTGCCAAAATTGTCCGCCAATGCACCTTTGTCCCGGCCGCTATTTATCACACCCGTATTATTACAAACGGGGTACTGATGAATATGTACAACAACATCCCCAATATGTTCCCGCATTTGGCCTTGGTTTGCGATATTTTAAACAAAAAAGGCCTTATTTTCTTACCCCAAGGGGAAATAATGGATAAATGCACGTTAGACATTGTTTTTTCCGGGGATGACTGGAACACCCGCGGCGCCGAAAAAAGTTATATTCCGGCAAGCACCCGCAATATGTTTTGGACGGTCGGCTTCTTAAATTCGTTGCAAATGATAGAAGATCCCAAACTGCGCGCCTATGTATTAGAAAATGTGGGAAAACACGGTTTCTTTGGCTATATTTTCGGTTCTTTCCGCAAGAATTATACTTTTTACAACGGAAACAAACTAAATGAAGCCTTTGTAAAAAATGATTTGAATTTTACCCAACGAATCAAATTCTTTTTTGCGCGCCATTTATTGAAATTAATCACCCTGTTTATCAAAAAAAAGAAAAAATAAAGATATAATATTTAATATGTTTGCCAGTATTAGGGATTTTTGGCTGAAAGATATTACCCCGGAAAAACGGGTAAAATTCTTTTGTGGGGCACTCCTAGTTGGGTTAGTTGTTGCTCTTGCTGTTTGTACGGTAAACCTGTTTTTGCACCGCGAGTATTATCCGTATGTTACCTTTCTTTTTGACCCGCGCTACCGCTTTAACGATTTTTACGAAACTATAAAAATAGCCCGCGGCGAGCAAAGCGGCAATTATTTTCCGTTCTTTGTGTGGGCCTTACAAGGGTTAAAATACCTGCCGGAAAAAGTCTCTCTCTACGCAATGCTTGCGGGAGGAACGGCCCTGTATTTTGCCTTGGCCCGTTGTGCTTTTTCGTTCCTCAAACAAAAATGGACTGCGCCCCTAATTTTTACGCTGTGTTCCTTTCCGTTCCTTTTGGCGTTGGACCGAGCCAATACGGAACTTTTGTTGTTTGCTGTCTGCGCCGCGTTTCTACTGTGCTACAAGGCCAAACGCTTTTGGTTAGCCGCCCTCTTACTAGCCGTAGGAATCAATATGAAACTTTATCCCGCCGTATTCCTCGTACTTTTTATGGCGGATAAACACTATAAAGAACTAGCCGGAACGGTGCTGTTTACCGGGACCCTGTTGGTACTTGGCTGGTGGGGGAGCGGGTTTCAAGGATTTGCAGGTTTTGAAGGGTTTAATATACGCCACCAGTTACTGCCGCTGGGGCTGGAATTTTCACACTCATTTTTTAACTTAATCCGGGTGCCCGTCTTTCTGCTAACGCAAATACAAGGCGCGCCTGAAAGTTGGGAAGCATTAATGATTTTCTCCCGTAACACAATGCCCTTTTATATGTTTTTTGCATTGGGTATTTTTTCCTTTATCTGCGCCTATATTATATTTATTAACCGTAGTTTCGTACGGGCCGCACTTTTGTTAGCCCTATCCGAAGTGTTTCTGCCCTTTGTCTCGCACGATTATACACTAATCCAACTGGCCCTGCCCGTACTCTTACTATTAAAAGGCCCTCGTGAAAAAACGGATAATTTAACCGTTTTCTTACTAGCCCTTTTGTTTATGCCAATGAATTTACCCTCTCATTGTTTTTTCGCATCTTATTTTGATTTAGTACTCAATTTGGGCTCTTTTTTGCGTCCCTTAATAGGAGTCGTGCTAATAGTACATTTAATGAAAGATTTTTCCTTTTCTCGCCTATTACAAGGCATAAAAAAGTATTATGGACCCAAGGGGAATTAGGTCCTTTGACCCTTGTTAGCCACCGACGCAAGTGTTAAAATATAAGTATGAAAAAATATATTCTTTTAACTTTTGCCTTTCTATTTTCTGTTTTAGTGCCCGCTACGGCGGGGGCTCAGGTACCTTCTATCAGCCGCGGCGCACGCGCCGCAGAGCAGGTTTCAAAAGCAACCTCAAAAGGAATTAGCCGCTTGCCTTCCGTGGCCTTACCCACCAAGGTCAAAATTCCCTCTGCCGTTACTTTCCCGGCTGGTTCGTCTGTTTCCAAATTATCATCTAACATTTCCACTCTTTCCAGCAAGGTCCAATTGCAAGAAGCCCTGTCCCAACTCCAACAGTTGCAACAGGAAAACTTGCGCCTTAAAAATATCTTGGCGACCGAAGTTATCCCGAAAGATGCGTATATCTTTCAAGCGGTGGAATCACCCAAAGCAGCCGCAAATATCAGCGGTACAAACATTTTTTCGGGAACGGTCGTTTCTATTCCATACAATGGAAAAAACGAGATATATGGCGTTATAGCCACACATGCAATCGCTGTGTCATCCAACGAAAAAGACGCTTTGCACAAAACATTCACCGCTATTGTCTATAAAAACGGTTTGCCGCACGAAGCAACCGTAGAGGTAGTGGCCTATTCGCCCAAGAGTATGTTGGATATGGCTCTTGTCAAATTTCCAAAGGATATTGAGTCCCTTTTGGCTCCTTATTCCATTAGCGAGGCTACCCCTTATCTGGATAATAATTTACTTTCCAAAGGTTTTACGCACTCTTCCGCAGCCGCTATTCCGGAACGCAAGGTAGTAGGTGTAACGCCAATTTCTATTCGCACAACGATTTCTATGCCGGCCGAAAAACGTCCCGGTCTGTGCGGCAGTGCGGTGTTAAACGACAAGGGGGAACTGGTGGGCATCCACACAGGCAGTATTCACCACACAGAGGACCCCGGTAAGGACGTTGCCTACGCCACGCATGCGCATTACCTTTACAAATTGGTGGAAGCCTATCACAACGGCGGTGTAGCCAAAGTGCCCTTTTATTTTGACGATAAGCCTATTTTTGATATGGATATTGACGAATATCTAACGGCAGGCTCCTTATTGGACGAAAACCAAAAGGCAATTAAAAACCTTACGTTTGAAAGCAAATTTTCGTATAGCAAAATTAAAAACGCGATTGCAGACAAGCTCGAAGGCCGCTATTTGCAATTAACCACGCGCCGCGCGCAGTGGGATAAAGACGGGTTAGCCCTTATTGAAGGGCGCACCAGTTCCGACCACAGCATTAAAACAACATACGTGTACGATTTAAAGGAACAAAAATTAATTAAAAAACGTCAAACGGTGTATAATCCTGCCACCAGACGGGACACCAAAATTGATGTGCCGCTTAATTAACCCTATTTACAGGGTACACGAACGGCTCAAAAAATAGTAAAATATTTGCAGAAGTAAAAAATCTATGGAGGGTGTAAACTGTATGATTAAAGTTGGTATTAACGGTTTTGGCCGCATCGGTCGCTTTGTATTCCGCGCGGCGCAAGAACGCAATGATATTGAAATCGTAGGCATCAACGACTTGTGCCCGGTTGACTATTTGGCTTATATGCTCAAATACGATACGATGCACGGCAAATTTAACGGCACCGTGGAAGCGGACGTTGAAAACAGCCAGTTGATCGTCAATGGCAAAAAAATCCGCGTAACCGCTTGCAAGAACCCCGAAGAATTGGCTTGGGATAAAGTAGGTGCCGAATATGTAGTAGAATCCACCGGTTTGTTCCTTACCCAGGAAAAAGCGCAGGCCCACATTAAAGCCGGCGCCAAATATGTGGTAATGTCTGCTCCGTCCAAAGACGCTACCCCGATGTTCGTAGTCGGCGTAAACGAAAAAACCTATGTAAAAGGTACCCAATTCGTTTCCAACGCTTCCTGCACCACGAACTGCTTGGCTCCTATTGCCAAAGTTTTGAACGACAAGTTCGGTATTAAAGATGGTTTGATGACCACCGTGCACTCCACCACCGCCACCCAAAAAACGGTTGACGGTCCTTCTATGAAGGATTGGAGAGGCGGCCGTGCCGCTTCCGGCAACATCATCCCGTCTTCTACCGGTGCTGCCAAAGCCGTAGGTAAAGTAATTCCTGAACTCAACGGCAAATTGACCGGTATGTCTATGCGCGTGCCGACCTTGGACGTTTCCGTGGTTGACCTTACCGTCAACTTGGCCAAACCGGCCACCTATGCGGAAATCTGCCAAGCGATGAAAGAAGCCTCCGAAGGAGAACTCAAAGGCATCTTGGGTTACACCGATGAAGCCGTTGTGTCTTCCGACTTCTTGGGCTGCCCGCTTACGTCTATCTTTGACGCCAAAGCCGGTATCGCCTTGACGGATACGTTTGTGAAAGTCGTATCTTGGTACGATAACGAAATCGGCTACTCTAACAAAGTGCTGGATTTGATCGCCCATATGGCTTCCGTAAACAAATAATCTTATTTGTTGCAAGAGAGGGCTTCCGCAAGGGAGCCCTCTTTTTTGTCTAACACCCAATTTGTAAGATTAATAAAAATATGTAATGTATGCCGGCGGGCCGTAACAACCTCTGCCTGTGGCAATATCTACTGTCCCTGCCCCTAAACTATTCCAAGCCGCTCCACTGGGAAAAAGCAAAGGCAAAGAAGGGGAAAAACAACCTCCGTAATCGGGCTACTTAAAGACATAAAACATAGAAGCAAACCAGAAATACGCTTCTACTTGCGGGCTAAAATTTGAATAACAGCCAAATAATTTACGTCAATTTATAATATAATATTAGAGATTTGACGGATAATGTACGGCCACTGTTCTCCGACGGAGAATAGAACTAAATTTTTACGAAAAAAATATTTTTAAAAAATTGTTGCATTTTTTTAAAAAAAAATATACACTATTTGTATCTATGAAAAACAAAAACATTTGGACCATTATTTCGCACTCCATTTCCGCTTCTGCAAAGAAGTCGGTCGTTTTTGCATCCGATTTGTTTAATCTATTTTCTATGTGCAATCTATATACTAGTATTAAAAATAGATATTTTAGTCCGGAACCAATGGTTATATAATTTTTGTTTTAGATTTTATTTAAAAACCCCGGGCTATTAAAAAACCGGGGTTTTTCTTTTTTAAATTTATAAAAAGGTACATATATGCAAAAGATTATTCTAATTTCTTGGAAACATCCGTTAATTACCGTTGATTGCAAAATGGCAGGAATTATGGTGGTTCTATTTAATTTTATTTCCAATATTACTAAAAAAATAAAATTTAGCCCGGGATATATGTTTTAATTTAAGTCGTTTTAGTTTTACACCCCGGACTTTTATAAAAGGTTCGGGGTTTTATTTTACAGAATTTAACTAATAGATAAAAGGAAAAACAAAATGAAATACATAAAATTACTTCTCGCTGTACTTGTCTGTGTTGCTGTTACTCCCGTCGCTCAGGCGCAGAGGCTGCCTGTAAAACGTGTTAAAATAAAAGTTTACCATTTGCCGTCTAGCAAAACCCTTTTTCCAAAAGGGACTGTAACTGGTATTAAAGTAAAAAATCCTAAGTTTAAAACCCCGGTCGTCCAACTGCCGGTAACCACTTTAAGATTAGCGGTTAATAAAAAAGCCAAGGAAATCCAACTCAAACTCAACGAGCAGAGAAAACAACAACTGCTTAAACAACAAGATTGGATTAAAGATATTGAGCAAAACCGTGCTGCGCTTTTGAGTTCATATCATTTGCCCGAGGATTATATTTCGGGTTTTTATGTCCGCCGTATTGAGCCGTACCAGAGCAGACCCCAGTCTATGTATCATCCGGACGAAAAATCCGATAAGATTCTGTACCGCGGAATGATTATCACGCCGGAAGAGTTGGTGGCCATTTTAAAGAACGGCTTTTCGCCTAAAAACTCTACTTGGAACGTGGGTACGGATTCCAGAGGATCGGCCGTCAGTTTGTCTTCTTCTTACACGGAAGCAAGCCATTATATTTTCCAAAACGGGTATAAGAAAGATGGCCTTGGAGTTGTGTTTGTGGTGCGCAGGACGCCTGCAATGGAACTTGGTAAAGATCCAAAACTTAACTCCACCAAAACTATTTATTACTCTTATGAAGATATCCCTGCTTCGGATATTGTGGATGTATATTTTCACGGAGAATACGGGCCCGAATCCTTGCAAAACGTTATGGAAAAAATTCAGCAAGGAACGAACCGTCCGCATAACACCTGGACCAATCAATTTAGCGGAGGAGGCTTTCTCCGTTAACCATAAAAAATCCCCCAGACAAAACTGGGGGATTTTTTATGATACACACTAATATTGATTATTTGGCTTCTTTAAAAATATGGCTAAATGATAACGATACACCCACATAAATATTTTCACCGCGCGTACCGAAATCTTTGGCCTGCGCCGTATAATAACTGATAAACGGGGCAAGGTGCAAATTTTTATATAATTCCACTTCCAAGCGCGCATCGGCGGCAAATTCATAATCTAAATCGGTCGGGCGCTTCTCAGATGCGCTTAAATAATCACGGAACAGGGCAGAATATTTGGCCGTTACACCTTCGCGCACGGGCTGCTCAATTTTCAATCCCGCTTCCCACGCCAGTTTGGTTGAGTTGGGGCTGTATGTAAAATCACGCTCACCCACTACGGCAGCAAACAAACTTTTTAAATATTTTCCTTCAAACATTTTTACCCCGGCCGTTCCGCGCAAAATGCGGGTGCGGGGGGAATTATCAGGCTTGGTAAATTCGGTCTCGTAACCCAAATTGGCAAATGGGCCGGCTTCAAAGCCGCCTAAAAAGTTTTCAACCTTCCATAAGCGTTGGGTGTAGCCGGTGGTAAACAAAATTTTGTCGGCATTTTCATTGGTTAAGGTCTCGCCTTCCACAGGGCGGATTTTAGTACGGCCATAGTCCATTAACAGTTCATTGGTCCACAAATAGTGTTCGGCGTGATAATCCGATATCGCATCCAAATTACCGCGCACGGCAGTTTGGGAATCGCCGTTTAAGCGGGCATCAGAAAAGTCTTGGTATTCTTTGGCGTGTTTTACTTCGGTGGAAGTTACGTCAAGAGCAATTTTTTTCAGTTCAATTTGCCAGCCCTGTTTGCCGTCCTGCGCGTACGAAACGCCACAAAGCAACACCAAGGCAATCAGCAAAAATGCTTTTTGCAAAAGTTTCATAATTCTCCTGGGGTTTAATCTTCAAGTTTGTAACGGATACGCAATTTGCCGTTTTGGTATGACCAACTGATTATTTTAAAATGCCCGATTTCGCGGGTATTTTCCACGTGTTTGCCAATACAGGGGCAGACATCATACCCGCCCACGCGCACCAACCTCACGGTATTTCCGGCTTCTGGCGGCAAACGGGATAAATCCACACTCTTTTCCGCCTCCTCGCGCGGAAGTTCCTCCGCCGTTACGGGCAGTTGCCCGGCAATCACGTCATTTACCATATCTTCCACTTCGCGCAACTGTTCCGCTGTCGGTTCAATCGGCAGGAAATAATCACACTTGGATTTATTTTTTTCAATATGGTTAGTTAAACTGCGCTCACAGCCAAACATACGAACCATTGTTTGGTTCAAAATGTGTTCGGCCGTATGCATCGGGGGAAAATAATCTTTTTTAGGGGTTAAAGACGTATCCATACGGTATATTTTAGCGAATTTAAAGGGGCTTTTCAATTTTCTAATACAATAAACCAATGACAACGCGCTCCAAAAATAATAAAATAATAAAGAAGGGGGGAAACCCCTCTCATATAGTTAGATAGAGGAAATAAAATTAAGATTATGCCGAAAAATACTGACTTTTGCAAAATCGTCGCGACCATCGGTCCCGACACCAGCGATGAAAAATCTATTGAATCCTTGGTAAAAGCCGGCGTTTCCGTGTTCCGCTGCAACTGCAGCCACGGTTCCTTGCCCGAATACCAGGAAAGAGTAACCAACATCCGCAAGATGGAAAAAAAATACAACTGCACTTTGGGTATCTTGTTTGACTTGCAAGGCCCGAAACTCCGCGTTGGCACGTTTAAAGATTACCGCATCCACTTGAAAGAAGGGGATAAATTCCGCTTGGATATGAATCCGGAACCCGGCGACCAGACCCGCGTTTGCCTGCCCCACAAAGAAATTTTTGCCGCTATGAAAGACGGCCTGGAACTTTTGCTTAATGACGGCGTAGTCCGCTTGCGTGTGGATGCCCACACCGCTGACACCGCAGACTGCACCGTTATCGCAGGTGGCGAACTTTCCAACAAAAAAGGCGTAAACGTACCCGGCGTAAAACTGCCGCTTTCCGCGTTAACCGCCAAAGATAAAGAAGATTTGAAAATTGCCGAAATGTTGGGAGCCGATTTCATCGGCTTGTCCTTCGTTCAGGAACCGGAAGACTTAATTGAATTGCGCGGTTTGATGAAATCCAAAGCGCACATCATCTCCAAAATTGAAAAGCCGTCCGCCATTGAACACTTGCGCGAAATTATTGACTTGACCGACGTAGTAATGGTAGCCCGCGGCGACCTGGGCGTAGAAACCAGCCCCGAACTCGTGCCGGTCTTGCAGAAAAAGATTGTTTCCGGCTGCCGCAAAGCGGGTAAACCGGTCATCATTGCTACGCAAATGTTGGAATCTATGATTCACAACATTATGCCTACCCGCGCCGAAGCCTCTGACGTGGCTACCGCCGTTTACGACGGTGTGGACGCGGTAATGCTCTCTGCCGAAACCGCCCAAGGCGATCACCCGGTGGAAGCCGTTACAACGATGCGCCGCATCATTGAAACCGTAGAAAAAGACCACCGCTACCGCAAAGGTCTTTCCTTGTTGGAACGCAAAAACGATTCCACCAAAGAAGGCGCCATTACTACGGGTGCCGGCATTGTGGCCACCAACTTGGATACGGCCAACGTAATCGTTACGTTTACCGATTCCGGTTCCACCACCTTGCGTGCCTCCCAACAGCGCGCCGGCGGCTTGCCTATTTTGGCCCTTACGCCAAACATAACCACCGCCCGCCAGTTGGCTGTGGTATGGGGTGTAACGCCGATTGTCATTGACAATTTGAAAAACTTTGACGATATGACGCGCGAAGCCAAAAAAGCCGTCCTCGCCCAAGGTTTAGCCAAAGAAGGCGACAACGTAGTAGTAACTGCCGGTATTCCGTTTGGTAAAGCCGGTACGACCAATATGCTCTACGTTATGAACATCTAATTAACCATTAGTTGCTTAATACGCCGTCCGATTTCGGGCGGCGTATTTTTTTGCCTTGACTATTTCAACAAGAACACTTATAGTATAAATATGAAGAAGATTACTCTATTTTTATTGTTAATTTGCCTCTTTTTATGCGCAGAAAAGGCCCTGGCCTTTGCACCCGATTTTGACCGCGCACGCCACAATTTTGAAGCCCGCTTAGCAAGTGATACTGTTTTAAAGAAAGCACTCTTAAAACAGGTTCGCCCAATAACGGGTAATTTCAATTATGCCACGCTGTTGGACAGAGATACCGATATATTACTTTTGGGCGAAGAACACGGAAATGAACGCGCCAAGAGAGAAACCAACCTTATGATTAAATATTTTGGACAGAATAAGGAAGGTTTTACACATTTTGGCACAGAATTTTACCTATCTTCCGAGCAACCTCTTTTGGACCAATACGCGGACAACCAAATTACGCTGACTGAACTGGAAAGTAAATTAGCATTAGGAAAAGCCTATTCGGCTTCGGCGGCGGTAGCAAAACGCTATGGGTTGACGGTACTTGGGTTGGATTTACCCCAGGCACAAAATAATTACGCTTGGAGCAAATCGGCCGCGGGGATGCGTGCGCGCAATGAACATTGGGCAAAAATCATTTTGTCCGTTGCCAAGGCGGACCCACAGTCCCGTTTTATTGTTTACGGCGGAGCGTGGCATACGCAATTATCATCTAACGATTATCCCACGATGCCTCAGTTGCTAAACAAGGATGGTCTTAAAACCAAAACAGTAGAATATGTATCTGCACCCGCGTGGGAAAAGTTAGCGGAAGAAGCCAAATTGAGCGGAAAAACTCTTTTATTTAGAGTGCCGGCTAACTACCGCAAAGATGCAAATACAGATTTCTTTATTTTTCTGCCAAAGGTTACCCCTAGCGAGGCAGAACAACAGGAAATAAAAAAAATTATGGACGATAAAAACTTCAAAATCTCCCATTGTACAGACGACCCAGATCACCCGTTATGTAAGGTTTTTATTACCCAAGAACACCGTTAATTTTTTTATCTATGCCTGGGGAAAAAAACAAACGGGCATTTTTCTGTCTAAAAATCTACACAAATAGAGGGAAAAATGCTTTAAAATCTATCCTTTTGCAAGCGTCGTAATGGAAGGATATGTTATTATGACCCAAGCATTAAATTCCACGGTTTGGGAGCAAACAAACTTTCTTTATAAACATTATCCTTGATTTAGGCTAGAATTTTATTTCTTTTAGCCAGTCCCCAATAATGGCCATTAGACGAAAAACCCCCGGGAATTAATCCCAGGGGTTTTTCTAAATAACCGTAAATGTTATTTGTTTTCAGCAGAAATAGAAGCGGCTTCCTTCTTCCAAGTGGTGGCAATACAGCCCATTGCGATAATACACGCAATAATGCAGGAGAAGTACACACCTTTCCAGCCGAAACTCTTGCTGATGTACGCGGCCCCGGTGCTGGACAACATAGCACCAAAGTAACCGAACATACCCGTAAAGCCGCACGCGGCGGAAACGGATTCCTGCACGGTTACGCGGGATGCTTGCACACCGCCAGCCAGGTTCTGGGGGCCGTCCACAAAGAAGCCGATAAACGAAGCGAGCAAGGACGTCCAGAAGAACTGGTCTGTACCGGCCACGCAATAAAAGCCCCAGCAACTGGCGGCCAAAATGACCAAGTAAATAATATTCATTTGAGTGCAGCGGCCTTGAAAGAATTTATCAGCCAAGTAACCGGCAACGATACCGCCGGGCATACCCAAGAAAGGCATCCATTTCATAGCGGACACGGCACCATCGGGCGTAAAGCCGCGTTCCTGGGTCAGGAACATCGTACCCCAGTCCAACGTAGCAAAGCGCACATAGTAAATGAAGATGTACGAAATAGCCAAGGCCCAAAGGAACGGGTTTTTGAGCACGTGTTTTTTAAGAATTTCCCAGTGGGAAAGGGTGCTCTTTTCTTTTACAGGCATTACGTCGTTTCTGTAAACTTCAATAGGAGGCAAACCCACGGTGGTAGGTTTATCGGTCAAGAAGAACATCAGGAAAATACTATAACAAATACCCATAAAAGCAGGTACGATAAAAGCCATTTTCCACATATCCAATTTGAGCAGATAAGAAATCAACACGCCCACAAAGAACGCACCGAATGTGTGGGAAGAAGACCACAAGGTCCATTTGGTCGCTCTTTCAGAGGGGGAGAACCAGTATACCAAACCTTTGGCTACCGGAGGAAATCCCATAGACTGCGCCACACCGTTCAAGCCCCAGGCAAACGAGGCCAACGCCACGAGCGGCAAGGTAATACCCATATTGCCCAAGAAGGCCTGGAATTGCGGCAGGAAAGGGAACGCCAAGTTGATAAGGGAAGAAATGAACAAGCCGAGCGCCATTACGCCACGGATGTTACAGCGGTCCGCCAACACGCCGCTTAAAAACTTACCGATACCGTAGGTAAGATAAATCGTCGTGCCGATATACCCCAACTGAATTACGTCCAAGCCAAAGTTCTGGCTCAGCGCAGGTTTTACATAATCCAAATTTTTGCGGGTGAAATAAAACAAGGCATAACCAAAGTACATGCCGAAGAACATCTTAATACGCCAGTTACGGTACAAACGCTTAATCTGTGCCTCGTCGGAAATAGGTGTTCCGTCCGGCAAAGGTTTAAGCCAACCAACTAATTTTGCGAACATTCTTGTCTCCTATTTATAATTTAACGTGCAAAAGCCACGCATCAACACTCTCCGGCGCTGGCTTCCCGCCGGGGCGCTCCCTCGATTAGAAAGTGGATGTGCAGTAAATTGCAAGAAGCAAATCATTTGCTTACTTAGTAATTATAACATATATGGGGTGGGTAAAATCAAGTGTTTTTTCGTCGGTAAAAGTATTTTTTTAGCACAATTTTGCAGAGATGAAAAACCCCGGGCTTTTGAGGCCCAGGGTTTCGTCCAAAAATACTTACTTAATGTTCCGCAACCGGCATATCCGGATACCCTTTCAATACATCGCGCAACTGTAAAATATCAGAAGCGGAGGTCGGTCCGGCATTTTCCTGCAACAGGTTGTGGTTCTTATCCAATGTTTTAAGCGCACTGCAAATGCGGTTCAAACGTTGGGTTTGTTCCAACACGCGGGGGGAATCGGCCGGGTTGAGTTCAGCATATTCCTGCAACGCGCGTTTGGCTTCGTTCTGGTACTGGATGAACAATCTGTATGTACCAGCGGTGGTGGTGCCGTGTTTAATATTGGCAGCCAATTGGTCCAGTTCGTTAATGAGGACGAACACGTCTTCAAATCTGCCCTTGTCCATAGATTTTACTTTCTTTTTGGGCATCAATCTGGAATACCACGGTTTAGCCGCCTCGGACATTACCGGCCCGTTGTACAGACCTTCCGGCACATACGAGAATTTTACATCTTTGGCGGTCATATCAATAGCAGCCAGCGATTTGGAAAGTTGTTCGTATTCGCGGTTAAGCATTACAGACAGGTGGTTTTTCTCCAATATCACCCCGTAAGACTTTACAATGCCTTGCAATTTTTCCAACGAACCCATTACCGTAGAAGAACCTTCCACTTCGCTGATAGCAACCAAACGGTTATAGGATTGCGTCATTTGTTTGAGCATATCCGTCATTTTGTGTTCGGAACTCACGCCGTAGTCCACCATTTGTTTTTCCAATTTGGAAAGCGTACCGTTCACTTCGGACAAGCGTCTGTAAGCGTTCTTTTTGCTGATGCCAAACGATTCCGCATTTACTTTGCCCGATTCAATCGTGTCCATAGTAATCTTGGGTTTGCGGAACAGGCCCAAGAAATCCTTGGTTAAGCCCCAGTTGCGCGCCGCCAAAATGCTCGCCACTACCGCAGAGTAACCTAAGATAATACGGTTCATACCTAAGGTAAACGCTTCGCCTGCATTGCCCGTCAAGGCGGAAACTTGGTTTACCAGGTCAAGCGCCCATTGCGGGCCGAGATCGGCCAAGCCGAAAGCAATCGCAGAGGCCGTCAAAATACCAATCAAACCGTGGGAGTTAAAGACGGAGTAATCTTTACCCGCCAAACTACCCCAAGTTTTTTCACGGCGTTCAATGCGTTTTAATTGGGCTTCTTTTTCGGCTTCCGTCAACGAGGTATTTTCGCGGATAGCCACTTTTTCTTTCTGCATAGCCGCAGAAACCATATTCTGCAAGCGGACGGAGTCCAACTGGCCGGGCACAGCCGTAGCCATATAGTGCAACACACCGAATCCAGCCGTAGCCAACGCCAACGGGCCCGAGTACGGCATAAGGGCAATCGCGCCCGCCGTAGCGGCCAACAGAGGCAAGGAAGCACCAGTCAACTGGTCGTCCGTCATTTTTTTGCTGGATACCTGTTTAGAGGCAAACTTACGAGTCATAGCCGTGGCAAACATAAAGCCGGCTACCAACCATTGGCCCACATCGTTACCCAACACGGCGTTTGCGTCCTGGGAAAGCATCATCAAACTGGCCGCATAACTGGCGTACACCAATTTCACACGGCTGGCGATGTCTTTCACGTCGCGCGTATTTCTAAAATTCTGTTTATATAAGGCTTTATCTTCGGCTTCTTCTTTCGCCAGTTGTTCCTTGGAAACTTCCGGCACTTTTACAGCGGCTTTTTCCGCTGCGGCACCTGCGGCCTTTACACCTTTACCCATTTTGTAAATAGGCGTATTAAGGAAGAGCATTTCCGAAGCCGCCAACAGCGCAAGGCCGACAGGAACCACAATCGTAAAGTTCAAACCAGCCGTGGCCAACAAGCCCGTAGCCGCCGTTAAGGCCAAGCGGGACCACTGTTTATTTTCCGAGAAGTCCAAGTGAGCCGCCGTGCGGGCCACCGGGTTCTTATAGTAGTTAAGCAAGGTCTGAATGGACGTATTAGCCATACTTGCACCCAACACCAAGGCTACCGTCGGCAACGACAGAGACAATAAAGATAACGTTTTTACATCAATCGTACCGTACATTCCCAACCCCACCAAAGCGAAGGTTAAGGCCGCAGCGGCACCGCCATAAATGGCCTGAATCGTGTTTTTATGACCGATTTTCGTCATAAGAGGCATCAATTTAGCGGCCACTAACGGGGTAAAATACCCAATACCGCTGACCAGGTTGGACATCAAACCGGAGAAACCCGGCAAGGATTTCAGGGCCGATTTAAAAGGACCGGTCAAAGAGGCACCCGCATCGTTACCCACAAATAAGGCGTGCAGAGTCAAGAACTGCTTTAAAGAGTGCGGTTCATTGAGTTTAAGTTCCAAGTTAAGGCCCGGATTCTTTTCCAACATATTGGCCATAGCCAACATATCAGTAGAGTTATACGGCGTATCTAACGGGACCTGCACAGAACCATTGGCCTGAATTTCTTCCAAAAGTTTAGCAGAGCGTTTGTTCGCGCGGACTGCGGCCAAGTTACCGGACGGCATTACATATTTCCACTGGCCCGATTCGTCCAGCGCGAGTACGAACCCTTTGGGGATGACCAAGCCCGGCTTTTCAGACAAGCCGAATTTGGACAAAAAGCGGCTGTACCACGAAGCGTGCGGCTGGGACAAAATACCCACCGGAGCACTGCTGAGTTTGCCGGAGGCAGAGCGGTAGTAGAACGGGATATTGTTAGAGTAGAATACGCCTTTTTTGGTTTCTTTACCCGTAATTCTGTTCTTGGAGGCAAAGCCCGTTGGACGGCAAGAGGAAACGATTAATTGTTCATTAATATCCGGCATTGACGGGACAATACCCGCAAAACTTTCTGTCTCCAAGGGCAAAACATTTACGTTATCCCAGGCACTGCGGACCTTCTTTTCCCAGTTCGGGTCAGAGGTAATCATTTCCAGTTCTTTTTCAAAGGAGGACTGGGCCGTAGCATCAGACACCGCAGCAATCGCCGTATTTAACGATTGGGAAGCGTACAAGTGATACAACGCCTTACCCAATTCTTCGGGATTTTCTTTTTTAGACTCAATCCAGCGTTGCGTTTCCGCAGACATTTTGCTAATGGATTCGTTAAATTTACCCTGGTTATACAGAGAAACCAACGCCTGCTCTTTGTATTTTTGAGAGGCGGCACTTTCCAAAATCGTGCGCAACTGTGTAGCCAAGGGGTATTCTTTGGATAAAATGTTTAAAGCCGTACTGTTGGCTACGCTTTCGGCATCGTGCGTAAACCATCCGCGCACACGGCTAGCGGTCTTGCTCAGCCATTTGGGGCTGACGGGAATAACACTGCTATATACCGTGCCGGAATTGGAAGCGGCAGGAGTTTCGGACGCCGCAACTTCTCCGTCTGCGGCGGCAGGCGTGTAAGCAACGTGTAAACCATCCGGCAAGGTAATATCGCCCAAGTTTACATCCACTTTCGGTGCAGGCGTATTGCCCGCAGGTTTAGCGGCAGGTTCAGACACCGGGCTCGCAACGACTTGGCCTTTTTTGGCATTTAACGCCACCCAATCCGCCGTACCTTTGGCGGATGCATCCAAGTGGCGCGCGTTCAAACGGTTCCAATAAGTAAGCGCCTTGCTGACGTTGGGAGCAATTTTGGCGGAACTCATTTGTGCGGCCGTTACGGTAGGAAGCGTTACGGGCAAATTATTCGCTTTTACATATTGGCTAACACCAGCCCAGAAATCGCCATACAGTTTGCCATTAATCGTGGAGAGTTGGGCCAATTTTTCAAGCCCTTCGTAAGCCTGCAACGTCAAGAGAGAGCGTCCGATAACCACTTCGCTGAACGTTTTTAATGCTTGGGGAGTTTTATTATAAGTATCTAATAACAGGGAAGCATCCTTGGCCGTGCCGTAGAAACCCAAATCTGCCGCAGCGGCCATAGTCTGCCCCCAAGCGGACAAATCTTTAAGGCCCTCGGAATCAGCAGACAAGCGGCTGATATCGGCCATCGTTACGTCCCTATTTAAAGCAGAGGAAGAACGGTAATTGCGCAAAAGACGCACATAAGTATCTTTGGCAAGAGACGCTTGTTTAGAGGTCGTAGCAAAGCCTTTTTCCACGGTTACGCGCGTATAGGCGTCTAAAATCAGTTGGTCGTGTGCAGAGGGGGTGCGCTGAACATCAAAAATTTGCCTCATTACTTCGCCCGCGTCTTTAGAGGAAAATTCCTTGGCGGCTAAAAGCGTATCTACTTCCGTTATAGTTTTAGAAGAAAGGGAAGCGGCGTGGGCAGCATCAATGCTTTGGTCCAAAGCGACCGACAACTGCGGGTTTACGCCCACCGCAGGGGTAACAATTCCGTTGGGAGAAACAGAACCCGGCACATTAGGAACAGAAACAGGAGGAACATTTCCTTTTACATTAAGCCGCGGGATATTCGGTCCTTTGACTTTTGCGCCCACAGCCCCACGGGCAGGCCCCATCACTTTGCCGGCTTGTTTTCCGGCGGCTTCGGCAGCTTTTTCTGCAGAATCCACCACTTTGCCACTATTTTTGGGTAATTTAAGAAACTGGGCAAAAGAGGGGGTAAAACTCCCGAAAATAAGAGTGAAACTTAAAACTAACGATATTAATTTATTCATATACTTGTCTCCCACGAAGTACACTTCTATACCTTCATACTATCACAAAACCCGACGGATAACAAGGGCCAAAGGACCCATTTTTTATATGGGTCCTTTGGCCTATCTTCGTCGGATAAGGTCTTTCATTTATTATTGTAACACAAATTCTCCGCCGTGTCAGCCCCCTGTAACGCAAAAACCCCGCCTTGTGGGCGGGGTTTTGATAAAAGGCAATGCTATTTGGCTTTACCTTTGTTGTGGATGATAAACATCCAGTCCTCAGTAGCCGTAACCGACGGGTCCAAATGCAACTCGTTTAAGGCTCCGCGGGAAAGCAAGATTTTGCGCACCGCATCAGGCAGCGCCACTACATCCAGCCCCTTAGAATTATTTATAATATAGGAACGCTCAAATGGGATATTATGTGCCGTCGCATATTCTTGGATTCCCTGCCAAAAATCTTTATACAAAGTATCATTTAAAGCCACCGTAAAAAAGAAACCACCTAATTTGTCCACAGCCCCCATACTGAGTAATGCCCGGCCTATGATTACTTGGCTAACGGGTTTGAGAACGGCTGGGGCCTCATAATAAGCAGAAGACAAAGCATTTACGTTGTCTCTGGTGGCACTGCCAAACATACCCATAGTCGTGGCGGCGGCCATTTTATTGGCCCAAACATAAACCTGCGTGGACGGTAAGGTTTCTTCGCCAATCTTTATGCTGGTGGAAGATTCGTAAGAATAATAACGCGTCAGTATCTCTTCCGCCTTTTTTACAATGGCTTCTGCATCCTTAGCCAAATAGGGTTTATGGCTGGCCACAAGCAACGGAAAATTATTAAAAGCAAATTCATATTCTTTGTCAAACGAAAGGTCTTTGTCCATATGGGCCATTCTGTTTTCGTAATACTTAAACAGGTCCGCCTCGGACAGCGGGAGTTCTTCGTTAAACAAGTAATACTGTTCCGAAGTGCCCTTTTCTGCCACAGTAGCCCGAATATCTTTAAGTTTCTCCATCGGGCGCATTACGCTTGTCTCTATTTCCTGTAAACGGGCCTTAGAAAGCGTGGGGGCATTCACCGCCGGTACCGCCGGAGCAAAAGCCGTTGTATTTGTTCTAGGCGCGGACGGGGCAGCCACATGCGGCACAGTCGTAGGAAGTTTAGGCGCAACCGGGACAGATGCCTTGGGCAATTTAGCCGCGGGAACTTTCACTTTGGGCACGGCAATAGGCTTAACGGCCGCAGCAACTTTTCCCGCCGCCTGCACCGCACCAGTGCCGGACTTAATCAAATTTTGCGCAAAAGCCGTTACAGCATTTACGCCAAGCAGAGCAACAACACTAAAAGAAACCAACCAAACGCGTTTCATATTTCCTCCCGGAATAATTCAATAACTCCTATATTTTAATAATAGGCCAAAAAACCGTTTGTGTCAAGGCATAATTCAGTTTTTTGCTACCAATCGGCATCTTTTTCCATTGAGGAAACAGGTAATTCGTTCCCAAAGGTAAAAGAGCGGGGTAGTTCGTGTACGGTCAGCCGTTGGCCCAAATAAGTGCGGATAATACCCAAATGCTCCGGAGAGTAGCCGTCGTTTAACACGATAAACGCCTTTAAGCGTTCGCCCTCCTCGGGGCGCATTAAGCGCACACGGCAAGCCTTTACCGCCGGATGTGCGGACAAAACAGTTTCCACCCGTTTAGGAAACACATTGACACCTGCCACTTGTACGCAGGCATCGCTGCGTTTTAACGGAATTAACAATCGTCCCTGCGTAGCCTCTACCTCGTCGGGCAGGGTAAGCCAGGCATTTTGACTTTTGCGCTTAATTTGCGGCTGTTCGTCAGTGAAAGAAAGATCCCAAAACGGGAATAATTCAAAGACCTCTGTGCTCTGGTGGCGGCGGGCAATTGCACCCGTCTCACTGGCGCCATAAATTTCGGTGAACTGTGAAACCCCCAATTTGTAGAGCGCGTCTATAATTTCTTTTTTGCAGGGTGCGGTGGAAGACATTGCGTGCACTCCTTTTGGAAAGGGGGTTTCCAAGCGGACCCAATAGTTCCAAAATAGCGGAAACCCGACTATTAAATCGCCCTCTTGTAAAATATCTCTCCACGGTTGGGTGGGTAAGGCCGGGAGAGCAAGCACAGGCACATTTAGCGCGTGCGGAAGCGTTACCGTAAAGGAAAAACCGTACATATGGTTAGCGGGTACGAGCGACACGACGCGCTTAACGCCTTTAAAATCGGAAGCCAAGCCGTTGGCTTCTTCTTCAATCATATTAAGTGTATGAATACAGGGCTTAGGCGTACCTGTACTGCCCGAGGTTAAAAAAGTCAACTTCCGCCCGTGCAAAAACGCGGCATAAGAATAATCTGTCATTAAATTTAAAGACGAAAAAACGCGCGGCTCGTACCCGAAAAAGAGTGCCGCCTTGTCGGACACTGCCTTTAAAATTTGCTGCGGCAACCGTTCAAAAAAATCCTCTCCGCCTTTTTCGTCCAACAGAGCCAAAGAATCCACCTTTTTACGGGCCAATTCCGTGCGAAACATATCCGTCAATATGCGTTTTATATCCTTTAACAATAACATAAATTCCCGTCTCCCCGGCCGTTCCCGGCTGTCATAGCGCTCCTAATAAGCCCTTATTTCTGCCGGTTCTTTTCCACATATTCAGCCAAAGTACCAAAATCTTTAAAAATAGTGCGGCCTTGCTGCATATTTTCAACCGTAATTCCATATTTCTTTTTCAACAGCATAATAAGTTCCATCGCCTCTATGCTATCTAACCCCTGTTCGCCGAAAATCGGGTCGCTTTCGCCAAAGTTTGACAAATCGGCCCCGCCTAAATCAAGCCCCGAAGCAATCATCTCTTTAATTTCATCAATCATTTTCCGCATAGCAACTCCACGAATTAAAATAATTTAAAAATGGATTATGGATATTTTATACAAATTTTTTTCTTTTAGCACCCATTTCTTATAACTATAAACAACAATTAACCCTAAGGATAAAACGTATTTTTTCAACGCTCCGTCTGGCAAAATAGAGGAAACGGAGCCAATAACTAATGCAATTTCCGGAGGGTAGGCTCGTTGTAAACTCACGTCAAATTAACTAAAATAAGAATATAGGTATCTGGGCACTTTATCATATACCCCGGACAATAAACTGTTTTCCAACAGTTAAAACTATCCTAATAATATGATGAAATTAAAAACACCCCACATTGCATACAAATGGCTGATTTTTTCCGTAACGGCTATTGGAGTCTTTATGTCCACGCTGGACGGGGGCATTATTAATGTGGCCCTGCCTGTTATGGCAAAGGACTTAAATGCCAGTTTGGAGCGTATCCAATGGGTTGTCAGTATTTATCTGCTAACCACTACCTGCTTTTTACCTGTATTTGGCAAATTGTCCGATATGTATAGCCGGAAATACCTGTATTTGACAGGTTTTTTGCTCTTTGGTATCGGTTCTTTTGCGGCTACATTTTCACAAAATTTAAGTTGGATGATTTTTTCGCGCGCCCTGCAAGGATTAGGGGCCAGCGCGATGATTTCCAACTGCCAGGCCATTATTGCCAAAGCCTTTAAAGGCAAAGACCGGGGCCGCGCCTTGGGCGGTATCGGGGCAATGGTGGCGGCTGGTTTTTTGGCAGGCCCGGCGGTGGGAGGATTTTTAATCCAACATTGGGGTTGGCAGTCGGTCTTTTGGATAAATGTACCTATCAGTATGCTGGGCATTTGGCGCGGCATACAAATTATTCCGCATTTTAAGCCCGTAACCCAAGTAAAACTGGACTGGAAGGGCGCGGTTTGCTTTATCCTGTTTTGTTTTTCCTTTCTCTATGCGTTGGACGAGGGGGAAAACCAACACTGGACGTCCTTTCTCATTTTAGGCTCGTTTACAGCCGCCTTTATCTTTTTTGCCGGGTTTTATTGGCGCGAGAGAACCAGCAAAACACCGTTTATCGGCCTGTCCCTTTTCAAAATACAGGCTATTTCGTACGGGTGCATAGTATCTTTGCTGGGATTTATTGCATTAAGTTGCAACAGTATTTTATTTCCGTTCTATATGGCAAACATTTTGCATTTATCTCCGGTACATATGAGTTTGCTGTTGATGCCGTTTCCGGTAGCGTTGGCCATATCGTCGCCGTTTTCGGGGTGGCTGTCGGAAAAATACTCTGCAAGGCTTATCACTACCGTAGGATTTGGGTTTATCATTATCGGCGCCGCTATGTTTGTGGGAATTGGCAAAAATCCCTCTTATACCTATATTGTAATTGCCCAAATGATTATGGGGTGCGGTTCGGGTACATTTCAGGCCCCTAATAATAACACAATTGTCAGCGCCGCCCCCGCAAACCGCCTGGGTATGGTGGTTAGTTTAAGTGCCTTGGCGCGCAATATGGGGGCCGTAATGGGAATTGCGCTCTCTGTGCTTATCTTTTCCGCCGCGCGCCGCCATTATGTCAATCTTGGCGCGGACTATGCAACCGCTTTTATGAACGCATACCAATATTCAATGATTTTCTGCATAGTGGTTTCGTTGGCGGCGGCATACTTTTCTGCCGCGCGCGAAAAGCGCAAGAAACGCCGGGCACAGCCGAGGGGGTTCTATGAAACAACGACGGCTTAACCTCTCGCGCAAATGGCTTATTTTTACAGTAACCGCCACGGGAACCTTTATGGGTACGCTGGACGGCGGAGTGGTAAATATTGCGTTGCCCTCTATGGCGGGGGAATTTAACGCCGGTATTGAAAGCATACAATCGGTTGTCAGCGTGTATTTGCTCGCGGTAACGTGCTTTTTGCCCGTATTCGGGAAGTTATCCGATATGTTCAGCCGCAAAAAAATGTATTTAAGCGGCTTTTTGCTATTTGGTATCGGCTCGCTGTTATGCTCTTTGGCGGGCAGTTTGCCTATGATGATTGTATCCCGCGCGGTACAGGGATTAGGCGCAAGCGCAATGATGGCAAACGCACAGGCAATTATCGCCAAAGCCTTTGTGGGCAAGGACCGGGGCCGCGCTTTGGGCGGAGTTGGCGCCGTGGTGGCATTAGGCTCTTTGGCCGGACCGGCAGTCGGGGGTTTTTTAATTCAGCATTGGGGTTGGCAATCGGTCTTTTGGGTAAATATTCCTGTTAGTTTAATTGGTATTTGGCGCGGCATACAAATTATTCCGCGTTTTAACCCCAAGACAAAAATCCGTATGGACATCAGCGGTGCGGCCTTTTTTATCTTATCCAGTTTAAGTTTCTTATATGCTATGAATGAAGGCTCAAATAAAGCCTGGACCTCACCCGTCATTTTAGGGGCATTTGCGGCGGCGGGCCTATTCTTTTTGCTGTTTTATTACCGGGAACGGGTAGCCCAAACGCCTTTTATTGGATTAGACATTTTTAAAATTCCGGCCATTTCCTACGGTTATGTAGTAGCGGTACTGGGTTTTATGTCTATTTTTACAAATGCCGTTTTATTCCCTTTCTATGCGGCTTACATTTTGCATATTGACCCGGTACAAACCGGTCTTTTGGTATTGCCGTTCCCGGTAGCATTGGCCGTTTCTTCCACCGTTAGCGGGGTACTTTCCGAGCGGTACCCGGCCCGGATTATCACTACCGCCGGCTTGGGGTTTGCCTTTATGGGAGCGGTGATGTTTGCCTTTGTGGGCGAAAACCCGTCCTTTGCCTATATTGTGCTTGCACAAGTGATTTTCGGCTGCGGTTCGGGGACGTTCCAAATCCCCAATAATAATACCGTTATCAGCGCGGCACCCAAAAATAAATTAGGCATTGTGTCTAGCGTAAATGCCCTGGCGCGTAATGCCGGGATGATTATGGGGATTGCCTGCTCCGTGGCTGTGTATGCGGCGGTACAAGGGCATTTTGAACAAGCGGGCTTGGACAGTAAAAACGCTTTTTTACGCGGGTATCAGGCTGCTATGTTTTTGGGTGCGGCTTTGGCTGCGGTGGGGGGAATCATATCAGCCAAACGAGCCTGACGCGCCCTTATATTTACAGACAAAAAAACCCGCCCAAAAGAGCGGGTTTTTTAGTAAATCCACGGAGAACTTAGAAGTTTTCCGGATGAATCATAAAGTAAGCCTGCGGGTGGGCGCACACGGGGCACACCTCGGGGGCTTTTTCGCCGATGTGAATATGACCGCAGTTGGCGCATTCCCACATTACGATACCCGCTTTTTTAAATACTTCATTGGTTTCCACATTGTGCAGGAGTTTGCGGTAGCGTTCCTCGTGCATTTTTTCAATTTTGCCGACGGCTTCAAACAAAAAGGCGAGTTTGTCAAAACCTTCTTCTTTGGCTTCCTTAGCAAAAGTGGCATACATATCTGTCCACTCGTAGTGTTCGCCATTGGCGGCATCTACCAGGTTTTCAGCCGTGGCAGGAATATTGTTATCGTGCAAGGCTTTAAACCAAAGTTTAGCGTGTTCTTTTTCGTTATTGGCGGTTTCTTCAAAAATTTTAGAAATCTGCACAAAGCCTTCTTTTTTGGCTTTGGAAGCATAATAAGTATATTTGTTTCTGGCTTGCGATTCGCCCGCAAAAGCCGCCATTAAGTTCTTTTCCGTTTTTGTTCCTTTCAGTTCCATAAAGTCTCCTATTTTTACCTATTTATTGCCACGGCACTTGTTGCAAAGGCCGCGCACTTGCAAATTAATCTGTTTTACATCGCCCCAATGTGCCATACCGGCAGGCAAAGGCAAGGACTCACCGTCCTTTAAAAAGACATCATACACTTCCCCGCAGTTAGTGCACACAAAATGACAATGGGGACGCAAATCCCCGTCAAAGCGGGCCTTGGACGACAGCCCCACACGCATAAGCAAATCCATTTCTTCCAACGATGCCAACGTGCGGTACACCGTATCCAAAGACACGTTAGGCATATTTTTCCGTACCGCAAAAAATACTTTCTCCGCGCTTGGATGCTCACACGAGGCCGCCACCGCGCGGAAGATTTCCCGCCGTTGGTTGGTTACTCTTAACCCTCTGGCGCGGCATTGGTCTTCAAAAAAGGCCAAGCGTTTCTGCAATTCGTCGTTGTGTGTATTGGTCTGCATATGCTCGTATTTATTAATAATAATTCTTATTAAGAGTATAGCATATTTGAAAATAAAATCAAATTTTTTCTTTTTGTATAATATAAGAAACCTATCCTATGAATTATAATGAACTGAAAAATACTGTTTTTCATACCGCCATTATCGGCGCAGGAGCCGGCGGACTTTTCTGTGCGGGCAGTTTCAACAGCCCTAAAGTTTTAATAGAACACAATACGCACCCGGGTAAAAAAATAAGTATCTCGGGAGGCGGAAAATGTAATTTTTCAAACCGTTTTGCCAAGTCAACAGATTATGATTGCGCCAATAAACATTTTGTAAAAAATGCCTTGGCCGCTTTTAAGCCGCAAGATTTTGTTTCCTTGCTTGATGAAGCAGGCTTAAAATGGGAAGAACGACAAGACGGACAACTTTTTGCTATGGACGCACGCGATATCGTGCGCTTTCTCATCCGCCGCGCACGCGAGGCCAACACCCAAATTTTAACGGACACGCAAGCATTGGACGTCCGTCAGGAAAACGGCCTGTTTACCGTAAATACTTCGGCAGGCCCCGTCCGCGCACAGCGCGTGATATTGGCGACGGGGGGATTATCTTTCCCGGCCTTGGGCGCAAGCAACTTTGGAATTAAAATCGCGCGCCAATTCGGCCTAAATATTATACCCCAACGCCCCGCGCTTGTAGGCCTGACCTTTGATAAAGCCCTGCGCGAGCAATTTGTTAAACTGGCCGGAAACACCTTAAACGCCCATATAACGTGCGGGAAACACGATTTTGAAGGCTTCCTGCTCTTTACGCACGAGGGAATTAGCGGCCCGGCTGTATTGTCGGCCTCGCTCTTTTGGAAGGAAGGGGAAAAAGTAACCGTAGATTTTCTGCCCGGTGAAGATGCACACGCCCTGTTTAGCGCGCAAAAAAATTCCGCGCACACCTTTGCCGCCGCTTTACACGGTAAAATAAGCACTAAAATTGTAAAAGCCTTATTGGGGGAATTAGATGACAAATTGCCCAACGCCTCCCGCGCGGACATAGAAAAGGCCGCCCAGTCCATAAACCGCTTTGTTTGCCTGCCTGCGGGAACAGGCGGGTTTTCCAAAGCCGAAGTAACGGCCGGAGGAATTGACGTGCGCGAAATCAATCCGTCCACTTTCGGGGTGAGCCGCGTGCCAGGTTTGTATGCCATAGGCGAATTACTGGACGTAACGGGCCGACTGGGAGGCTTTAACTTACAATGGGCTTGGAGCAGTGGCTTTTCAGCCGCCAAAGCATTAGAAAAAATGTTTTAATTTCTTCCCGCAACGCGCGCGCGTTTTGCTATAATGTGGGTGTACACTTTGAATAAGGAGCGGTAATAATGGATATCCGCGAACAACAAAATATATTTTCTCTCTTTTTTAATAGTTTTCGCTTACTGAACCGGGCGGGAACTGCTATCTTTGTACTCATATTTTCGGCAATTTTGCTATACGCAATGATAGCGGGGTTGGCAAAGATGGATGTGCCGCTTTTTTTGGTTAAAATAATGATATGGCCGCTTACCATTTTTTTCTCGGCTGTTTTTTTACGGCAGTTAGGTTGCAAAGCGCAAAATGAAGGGGAGTCTATTGCTGCCTCCTGCTCGGCGTCTGTTTTTCCTACCATTTATAGCATTATTTTAATATTGTTACTGAGCGTGGCACTCGTTGCCTTATCAGTTTTAATGGCCGCATCGCGCTCGGCAATTCTCATAACAATCGCATTTTTATTGATTCTTTTTTTGTATTTCCGCTTGTGTTTTGTTCCCGCGGCCATTGTTTTAAGAGAGCAAGGCCCCATTGCTTCCATCATTTACAGTTGGCAGTTAACCGGCCACCGTTGGGGCATCACTTTGGGGATGTTTTTAATTTTATGCTTTGGCCCGTCTTTACTTATTTCCGCCATAATCCGCGCCCTTTATGTGGGGATTCCGCTCTTTTTTGCAGACAGTTTCAATATAACCGCCTTATCTGTCCCTTGGTATATTGCGGGAGCGGTATTATTGGTGTTAATTTTCTTATTTTGGATATTGCTTGCTTGCTTTTATGTGTTAGTATTTTTAAATGTGGACTTTGGTGAAAATCGTGGCTCCTATACGCCGACCCCCGAAGTGCACCTTACCGAAGAACCGACCCAAATTTTTGGAGCGGATAACAATGTTTTGCCGCCCGGAATCGGCAAGCCGGTTACCGAGCAGGACCTGCAAAACCAGGTGCAAGTAACCCACGCCGCCTTTCAATCAGCCGAACCGGAAACAATTAACCAACATTTAGATAAAGTTTACCAACCGCCCAAGAGCGAGGATATCGTTCAATACGCGGATGAAGACCGTATGCCCACCATTTTGTTTGACGACGAAATGGCCAAGCAAATTGAAGCCAACCAGCAAATGTGGTCCAAACAGACCAAGCACGAAAAAACGGACAACCCGGATGACAACCAAACTTCTATCAAAATGTCCAAGTAACGCTTGCGTTTCTTTATCTATCCCCGCTGTACTTGCGGCGGGTTTGTATGTTTTTGTTACGGAAGGAGCCGAATAAACGGCTCTTTCTTTTTATATAAATAAGGAGAACTCCCACAAATGTCAACCCTGCTTGAAATTTTAAACTTACTCGGCGGCCTGGCCGTATTCTTATTCGGTATGAAGATAATGAGCGACGGCCTGCAAAAGGTATCTGGCGATAAAATGCGCCAACTATTGGGTATCGCCACCACAAACCGCTTTGCGGCCACTGCCTGCGGGGCCTTGGTAACCAGTATTATTCAATCGTCCAGCGCCACTACGGTAATGGTTGTCGGCTTTGCCAGCGCTGGTTTATTAAACCTGTACCAATCCTTAGGCGTTATCTTTGGGGCCAATATCGGTACCACAATGACGGCGTGGATTGTCAGTTTGTTCGGCTTTAAAATGCAAATTTCGCTCTTTGCCTTGCCCGTTATTGCTATTGGCTTTTTTGCCCAGTTTATTCCTAAATTTGCCATTGTCCGCCGCATTGGGGAAACATTAGTCGGGTTTGGGCTTCTCTTTTTGGGCTTGGACCTGATGAAGAACGCTATCCCGGCCGATTTTGCACAAAATCCGCAGGTGGTGGCTTGGATTTCCCGCTTCCGCCCGGATAATTTATTTAATTTACTTACCCTTATTTTCAGCGGTACCATTTTAACTGTTATTCTCCAATCGTCCAGTGCCGTTATGGCAATGACACTCACCTGCGCCGCCGCCGGAATTATTGACTTTCAAACCTCGTGCGCGTTAGTATTGGGGGAAAATATCGGCACCACTATTACCGCCAATTTGGCCGCTATCGGTGCCAGCAAAACCGCCAAACGCGCCGCCCTCGGACACTTTTTATTTAACATTATCGGGGTATTCTGGGTCGTGTGCATTTTTAAACACTTTGTAAACTTGATAGATTGGCTTGTACCCGGCTCCCCTTATACCCAAGATCCTGAACAATTAACCGCGGTGTTGCCTTACCACATTTCCGCGTTCCACACCGTGTTCAATGTAATCAATACAATTGTAATGTTGCCGTTGCTTAAACAACTGGCGCAATTAACCTATCTTATTATCCCAAAATCTAAACGCGAGGATAAAAAGGAACACGAATTAATCTTCTTATCCACCCGCTTTACCAACACGCCGGAACTGGCCTTAATCGCCGTGCGCAAAGAAGTGGAACGTATGATGAGTTTTGTAACCAAGATGACGGATAAACTGATTCACGCCGTAAAAATTGATGACGACAAAATGTTCACCCGCCTGATTGATGACGTAAAAGCGGCCGAAAAAACAACTGACGTATTGGAGCATAAAATCAATATTTACTTAACCGCGCTGACGCACGGGAACTTATCCCGCCAGGCGGTAGCGCAATCGTTCTCGCTCTTTGATGTGTTAAACAGCATTGAACATATGGGCGATTGCGGCGAAAAGATTGCCCGCATTTTGGAAAAATTCCACGATAAACAACCGTTTACCGAAGCCGATATTGATGATTTGGAAGAAATCGCCAAACTGACAAAGAACATCACCAAACGGACCCGCCGGATTTTGGTGGATATCCAGCAGCCCACCCGCCAATGGCACCTGCAAGCGGAAAAAACTTTTGACGAAGCCCTCCAAGATGAGGAAAAATTAAACTCCTTGCGCAAACGCTTTCTGCACGATTTGCGCGAACGCATCAACGCGGGCCAAAGTTCCACCCCGGACGCCATTACCGCCTATGCCGATATTTTAAATAATTTTGAAAGAATCGGCGACTATGCGCTGCGCGTAAACGAAAATATTTTGGGTATGCGCGCCGAGGAGCGGGCAATGAACGACACTCCGGCCGCTGTGCAAAAATGACAGAGGAAAAAATGAAATTCAGCCCATTAGCGGTATTTAAAGATTTTGCCAGTTTCTTTCCTATGCTATGGGCTGTTTTACGCGGTAAATACAAAATGCCTTGGGCCACGCTTTTCTGGGCGCTGTTATGTTTGGTATATATGATTTCGCCCATTGACCTGTTGCCCGACGTACTTCCCGTTTTAGGCATTACGGATGACGGAGCCTTTGTCCTTTTGGTACTGGCTATGCTTCATAAAGATTTAGAAGGCTTCCGCCGTTCCCGCTCCAAACAGGAAAATGTGATAGAAGCCGAAATCGTCTCCGACGATACGCACCCGCAGAAATAACCCTTTTGCGCACTTGCCGGACAAAAAATAAAAGAAATACAATATAGATATGAAAAAATTATTCAAATTACTTGTAAAAATTGCGGTCGTATGCGTAATTTTGCTGGCGGCGGGGTTAGTGACCCTGCGCATAATGTTCCCGCCAGAAAAATTAAAAACAATGGCCGTGAATTATGCAAAAAACAATTTGCAACGGGAAATTTCCTTTGACAAAATTTCCTTTAACGTCATCGGGGTAACGCTGGATAACTTTGCCTTGTCCGAAAACACCTCCTTTCAAAACGGCACTTTTGTTAAAGCCGATAAGTTGGTAGTCAAATTGGCCTTAATGCCGCTACTTAAAAAGCGGGTGGAAATTGCTACCGTATTGGTGGACGGCCTGGACGTAAACGTCATTAAAAACAAAAACGGCTCCTTTAACTTTGACACCCTCATCCCGGCTTCGGACTCCGCCGCTGCGTCCGCCGATAACAATAAAAATGACAGTTCCGGCCTGTCTTTTGTTCTGTTGGCGGACAGAATCGTACTCAATAATTGCAACTTTACTTATAAAGATTTGCAAACGGGTATGGACGCTTCTGTCAACAAATTACAGGTGGAAATCCGCAAGTTTGATTTGGATAGTCCCTTTGACATAAAAATCAAATTTACAACTGAATATTCTGCCGCCGGGCTGAATATGACGGTGCCTGTCAGCATTTCCTTGCGCACCTTTCTGGCCAATTTAAATCTGCCCGAAGCGTATGTTACCGTCAATGATATTTCCGCCACTTACAAAACGGTAAAATTGCAATTAAAGGGCGGTATCAAAAACTTTGAAGCTCCGCAGGCAGACCTGTCAGGTACGTTAAGTGGTATTAGCAACACGACGGTTGCCGAAATTCTGCCGGATTTACCGCACTTCTCGCTCCCGGTTATCCATATGGCAGTAAAGGCTGTGGCAGATTTGGAAAAATCTACTGCGGTTATTTCGCAAGCCAAACTTTCGGTAATGGACAGCGCGTTTTCGTTAGCCGGCACTGCCGGTTGGGCGGGGGCGGCCCCCACTTATTCCGTTAAGGCGGACCTTTCTACCGACTTAGGTCAAATCGTTCAAATGACCGATACGGTGGCGGATTTCCAACCCGGAGGACTTATTACGGGTGCGTTTAAAGCCACTGATAAAAATGACGGTCAAGATATCAGCGGACAAATTCTATTAAAAAATGTAAGTGCAATGTATGCACCGTTTACAGTAAAAGACTTGAACGGCACCGTCAAAATCACTTCCATTAATGATATTGCCTGCCCGTCGCTTACCGGATTTTTAAACGGGGAAAAATTTACCTCCTCGTTCTCATATAAAAACATTAAAGATGTACTGAACATTGTTTTTAATGCGGAACTGGATAAATTTACCTTAAAGGAATTTCCTTCCTATGCCGCTGCCGAAACAGAAAATGACACGGACACCGCTTCCGGAAACAAAACAGCCGGGCCTGAACTGTTAATGAACATTAAAAGCAACATTAAAGTCGGCCCTATCAGCGTGCCGTATTTCCGCTCGGACGGTTTTACCTTAAACGCAAATTTAACAGGTGTAAGCGAAACAATGAAAAAGGCCAACGGACAGGTTTCCTTTGTACTGCAACCCGGTGCCATTACGGATATTGATTCGTTTGTAAAAGGAAATAAATACGTTAAAATTTTGCTCCTGCCTATTACATTGGTAAGAAATGTGGCAGGCAAGTTAAATGTGGATATTTTCCCGGCGGAGGCTAACGCGCAAAAAGGCGAAATTACCTTTACCAACGGCGAGGGGATTTATACCTTTACAAGCGGTGTAATGAAGGTGGATAAGACGACCTTTGCGTCCAAACTGACAAACATCAACGGAAGCGGCAATATCAACTTCCATACGCAGGCATTGGATATGAAAGTATCCGCCACCGTACTTACATCGCAAACTCCTGTCGTCATCAAAATCGGCGGAACAATGGATAACCCCTCCGGCAAATTAGATGTATTAAACACCGTAGGCTCCGTACTGGGCGGTATTTTAAATTACAAAACGCCCGGCAAGGTTGCCGCCAGCACGGCAAGTACCGCCGGAAACGTGGCCACCGGAGCCGTTAAAACCACGGGACAAGTAGCGCAAACCGGAGTGGATACCGCCAAAAATGTTATCAAAGGTATCGGCGGCCTGTTTAAAAAGAAAAACACCGCAGACGCTGACTCCGCCAAATAAGCCAACAACTTCTTTACCGGCCCCGGCGCACACCGGGGCTTTTTTATGCCCCAGTAGCCGACGGCCAGACAAATATCATATAATAAGATATATATGGGAAAACTCCTCTTATTTTTGACTAACCTCATTTTTCCTTTGGCCGCATTGGGTGTGGCACTGGGCTTTTTGTGCTCACCGCGGCGCGGCCTTTTAAAACACTTATACCAAGAATTAAAAGAACGCTTTGGCCTTGAAAAAGAGGGGGAAATACCCCAAGGGGCTTTATGGCTCCATTGTGCAAGTGTGGGGGAAGTAATGTCTATGAAAGAGGTTATCTCCCGCCTAAAAAAGTTTTATAAAAAAGAGGTTATCGTAACCACCACCACCGAAGCGGGAAAAGAAACGGCCTTAAAAAACCCCGACATTACCCAAGCCTTTTTGGCCCCGCTGGATTTTTATCCGTCCTGTAAGCGCTTTATCCGCTTGGCAAAACCGCACCGTCTGTTTGTGGTAGAGCGGGAAATTTGGCCCAATATGCTGGCGGCCGCCCACCAAGCGGGTGTGCCTGCGGCTATTATTAACGGGCGCATTTCTGCCAAATCAGCACGCGCGTATTCTTTTATCAAACCGCTTTTTAAAGAAATTTTTTCCACGCTTTCATTTGCCGCCTTACAAACGCAAGAGGCCGCTTGTCATTACGAGAAATTGGGTATGGAAAAAAATAAAATTTTTGTTTGTGGCAACGTAAAATACGACACCTTAAATGATAATCCTGCAAAAGTGGGCGAAGTTGAAAAAATGCTGACTTCGCTCGGTTGGAACGGACGTAAAATTTTGGTATTAGGCAGCACACACCCGGCAGAAGAAACAATGCTCTTCCGCGCGGCGCCGGATATTATTAAAACAGGGGCCAAAATTATTTTTGCACCGCGCCACTTGGAACGTAAACCGGAAATAGAAACCGCTCTGCGCCAAAGCGGCCTGCATTACGGATTTATCAGCACTGGGAAATTTGATAAAAACACCGATATTCTTTGCGCTGATGTAATGGGTCTGCTGCAATCTCTCTATGCCTGCGCTTCGCTTACTTTTGTGGGCGGCTCGGTCGTGCCGAGGGGCGCGCATAACCTGTTAGAACCGGCGATTTTATCTAAAACCGTTTTGTTCGGCCGCTATTTTTACAATGCCCCCTTAACCGCCCAGTCTTTATTGGAAAGCGGCGGGGGAGTGTTGGTAAACGAGACCAATTTTAAAGAAACGGTGCTGCGGTTGCTGGCTGACCCGGCACAACTGGAAAATATGTCCGAAAAAGCGCGGAAAACGGCGCTTAGTTTTAAAGGAGCAACCAACCGTATAATGGAAGTGGTAAATAATTATGAACGAAAATAACCCGAATATTTTAGTTGTGCGTCTTTCTTCGCTGGGGGATATTGTTTTGTCCTCTCCGGTATATAAGAATATCAAGGCCCAATGGCCCAACGCGCGCATTACACTAATGGTAAAGCCGCAGTTTGCACAAGTGCTCGCCGGACACCCGGATATTGACGAAATTATGGTCGCCAAAAAGGGGTTATGGGCCAATATCCGCCAAATCCGCGCGGGGCATTTTACGCACTATTTGGACCTTCACGCTACCTTAAAAAGTATTTTAATGGGCTTTTTCAGCCGTATTCCGCACCGCGTCCGCTATGACAAGAACTCCGTAGCGCGCCGTATGTTTGTAAAATTCCACAAAACTTCCCCGGTACTTGAAAAACACACCTTGGAAAAATATTTGGAAGCACTTAAACCGTGGGGCATTGAAATCAAATATAAAGAACCTAAACTGGGCGATTGGGCGTATGAAGATGCCAATTTGGCCGGTAAAAAGGTAAATAAAATCGGTATTTTCCAAACCTCGTTCATTGGTGACAGCGTACTGACGACTCCGCTTATCCAAAAGACGGCTAAACTCTTTCCCGAGGCTAAAATCGTGGTGATTACCCGCCCGCAGACGGAAGATATTTTTAGACCAATGAAAGAGGTTTCCGAGATTATTTTAAACGATAAACGCGGCTGGAATAAAATCGTCGGTGTATGGAAAACGGCTAAGGCTATTAAAGCCTCCGGCATTGATATCTTGCTCGTGCCGCACCGCAGTTTTAGAAGCGCGCTCATCGCTTGGCTTTCCCGTGTGCCCGTGCGCATTGGATTTACGTCCAGCGAGGGTTGGTTTTTATACACTAAAACGGTACCGTTCTCTTGGATGATTCACGATGCGGAGCGCAACCTGTCGCTCTTGCAAGGCATTGTAAAGGAAAAATTCAAGGCCGAAAAACTCAATATGCGCTATGCGCCGTCTGCCGAGGAAAATGTCGCCCGCCTGATGAAAGATTTTAATTTAGAAGGCAAAACGCTTGTCGGTATCCACGCAGGGAGTGCCTGGCCGACAAAATGCTGGCCGATGGAATATTTTGTGCAACTTATCAGCCGCCTGCAAACAGAACTGGGTGTACAGGCCGTACTCGTAGGAGGGGGGAATAAAGATGCAGACCTCGGCGAAAAAATCTGCCAACTTTCCAAAGGGCACGCCGCCAACTTATGCGGCAAAACCAGTTTGGCTGATTTAATGGCTTTAATGAAGCACTTTAAACTCTTTATTACCAATGACTCCGGCCCGATGCACATTGCCACCGCCTTTGACGTGCCGACCTTGGCAATCTTTGGGCCGACCACACGCGAACTGGGCTTCTTCCCATATGGGGAAGGACACCGCGTAGTAGAGGTAAAAGATTTGCCGTGCCGCCCGTGTGCGTTGCACGGGGGGAAAAAATGTCCTTTGGGTCATTTTAAATGTATGCGGGATATTTTGCCGGACCGCGTATTTGAAAACGCCAAGGAAATGCTGGCGGAACATCACAATATTCCTGTTCCACACAAAGAATTACACAAATAGGCCTGTGAAAAAACCCCGCTTAAAAAGCGGGGTTTTTCTTGCACGGGAAAAAGTTAAAAATCATCCTCGGGTTTTTCGTCCAAGGCCTCACGGGTGGCCGCAAACAATTTTTTAATCTCCGGCAGTTTTTCCAGCGGCAGCCAAATGCCCTTTTTGGTAAAACCTACATCCTCCTGCCATTGGCGCAAATCCAGCCCGCGGCGCCCCTTAAAGGTGCCGACAGAAGCCACAATGCAAATGCCCGGGCGTTTGGCAAACTTCCCAATCGTGCTGTCTTTTACCGCTTTAATATCATCAGGCAACGCCTCTATCAGAGGGTCCAAGGCGCGCAGGATTTCCGGCGTCATAGTTACGCCGTCGCGAGTGGCCCCGCTGAAAGAATCTGTCAGCAGATACCGCCGCACAGACACATAGCGATACCCCCGGTAGGCATCAATACTAAAACGGACCTCCTCGTTATTTTCCAGCGGCAACGTGCCAATATCCCTAAGTAAAGTAAAACTGCTTTCGCTCATAAAATGCTCCCTGTAAAAAGCCTGTAACTATTCCCGTAAAATATGATAAGATTACTTATAACTATATTCTATTGCTTGGTTATCATAAAATCAAGCAGTTTTTGTATCATCATTTAAAGATTTTTGGGTTGTAAAGGAACTTATGAATAATACTCCCTCGTTGGTTGGACAAGAAATTTCCGGTTGCGAAATTTTAAACAAAGTCGCCGAAGGCGGTATGGGTGCCGTTTATAAAGCACGCCACAAAGCCTTAAATCGCATTGTTTGCGTAAAAATTTTAAGCCCGGCCTTGGCTAATGATAAAAAGGCGGTGGAACTCTTTTTAACCGAGGCGCGCGCTATTGCGGAACTGGACCACCCAAACATTGTAAACGTATATAACGTAGGCAAGGAAAAAGGGTATTACTTTATTGTGATGTCTTATATTGAAGGTCAAACCCTTTCTATGATGCTAAAACGCAATAAGGTACTGCCTATCGGGATTATCTTGGATTTATTTGAAGGCGTCTTGCAAGGCTTATCCGCCGCACACGAAAAGGGAATTATTCACCGGGATATCAAGCCTTCCAACATTTTAATTAACCCGCAAATGCAGCCCAAGGTGGTGGACTTCGGTATCGCCAAAAAGGTGGATAAAAGCAAAGGCTCCACTAAAACAACCGAACTGGCCGGAACAGCGTATTTTATCGCGCCCGAACAGGCCTTAGGCAAAGATTTAGATACCCGTGCAGACCTCTATTCCATTGGGGCCAGTATGTATTATGTGTTGACGGGGCAATTTCCGTACAATGGGAAAAACACCATTGACATCATCCAAAAACACATCAACGACCCGGTTCCCAATCCTGCCAAAATCCGCAAGGATATGCCGGGCTGGCTGGCGCTTGCGGTGCAAAAACTGATGAGCAAAAACCCGGACGACCGCTTTCAAACTGCCAAAGAAACCTATTTGTATTTCCAAAAAATGCGTGCCGAAGACCAACTGCGTGTAAAGATGGGCAACTCCGGCCGCGCGATTGATTTAGGCGAAGAAGGCCCGTTAAAAATAGCCAAAGAGGAACTGCCTACTACGCAAAGCATTACCAAGGCCCGCGCACAGGAAGTCGCCGCACGGCCCAAAACAACCTCTTCGGCCCGCCTGCCGTCGCTTATGCCCAGTATAAACGCCGCGGCGGATATTCCGAATACTCCTAAGGTTCCCCAAAGAGAACCCGCCCCGCAAATGTTGGCGGCACAGGACGTAAAACCCGTCAATGTATTTGTGCCTGCCAAACAGGTGCGCAAGCCACGTGCCGCAGACCAAGGGTTAGATATAAAAGGAACCGCAACGGATGTGGTTAAATTTATCCTCTTTGTGCCGCTCTTTATGGCATTTGCGGCGGGGATTATTTACGTCTTTTATTCTTTGGGTAAAATCTGCTCCGTACATACGGACTTAACAGCAGGATTTTTATCCAACCTGATACACCCCTTCTTTACCGCCCAGTACGAGCCCAACCAAGCCATGATGACGGGGGTAGCGGTCATTACCCTACTGCTCATCTTTGCCTCGTCTGCGTTAAAGGCTTTTTCGCGCTCTACCACGCTGTTAATAGCGTTGGCGGCAGTGTCGTATATGACGGGCTTATTCACGCCCGAAGCGGCCTTTATGGACTTATCCCAAGTCGGGCAATATCTCTTTACGCCGGAATATTACCTGTGCTACTTGGTACTGGCGGCCGCGTGGGGGCTTTCGCTCTGCTGGCGCATCAACCGAACCATAGGCCAAGGCGTTCTGGGTACGGCCCTGCTCATTTTTTCTATGAGCACCGCATTTTTGGCGGCGCATTTGTCTATTCCGCCAGCCAGCCAAAATATTACTGTACAGGTTATTTTTTATGCGGCTCTATTCTGTGGTTTCTTATCGGCCTATTACCTCCTTGCCAGGCGGGAAAACAGCATTATCTTTCCGTTTGTGCTAATGGTGCTCGGCATTGGCGGAATGTGGGTATATGCGGTGTCCGGTCTGACGGTAACAACCAATAATACCTTAACCGCGTTAACCGATCATATCAAGGTGGCGGGAAATGGCAACACCGAATCCAATGCCCGTATGGAAAAACTGGTAGGTATTAAAACGCAACGCCAGACCTTTGCCGAACTTGATCACACTAACGAACTTTCCGGAAAGAACGCAGAGGAAACCTATACGTTCCTGGAAACCCGTATTAATCGCGTTGTACCCGGCGTGTTTGACGAGCAATCAATGCCGCTGTTTATCCATTTCTTGCAGCAATATTACCACGGCGGAGAAAACAAAATGGACCTGTCTGTATGGGATTATGCCATCAGTTTGCCGCTCTACAACTTCAACCGTAACGCGCAAGATAACAACGCTTACGGCTTCCTGATTTTGCTGTTATATATATTCGCTACGCTTTCGTGTGTGGGAACCCTTTTATTTAAGGAGGAGTTATGAGCAGTTTTGACATAGAATTTGCTGCCGTAACCGACATTGGTAAAATTCGTGAAAAAAACGAAGACAATGTACTCATCTCTTCCGACTTGGGGCTTGGTGTTGTAGCCGACGGTATGGGGGGGCACAGCGCGGGTGAAATTGCCAGCAACATTGCCGTTTCTGTACTGGCGGAAACTATCCGCAAGATAAATACGAACCAACTCAAAATTCCAGAGAACTTTCTTCCTAAATTAGACCTGACCGAACGCAAACTGTTAATGGCCGCCAATTTGGCTAATGCCGCTATTTATTCTACGGCGCAATCTTCCGATATTTACCGTATGATGGGCACCACCTTAACAGGCATACTCTTTGACGGAGATTTTGCCACCGCTGTACACGTGGGCGATTCACGCCTTTACTTGTTCAGAGATAAAAAGATTGTCCAAATCACCACGGACCACTCTTTGGCAATGGAACACGTCCGCCGCGGTCTTTTAACCCGTGCAGAAGCCGACCACTCTAAAATCCAAAATGTGCTCACCCGCGCTATGGGCATTAAAAAGAACATTGAATTTGACCTGTTAAAATTCCCTGTTAAAATCGGTGATATGCTTTTGCTCTGTTCGGACGGTCTGTATAAGGGGCTTTCCGAAAACGATATGGGCGATATTCTGCGCAAGGGTAACCAGTTACCAATTGTTAAATTATGCAAGCAATTAGTACGGGTATCCAACGATAAAGACGGGCAGGATAATATTTCTGCGGTACTTATCAAAATTCTTCCGGCTCACAAACCGACCTTTAAACAAAGGCTCAAAACTTTCTTTTCCAGAAAGTAATTTCCGCCTGAAAAAGCCTTATTTTAGCAACCCCTTTATTAGCACTCTAATAAGGGGGTTGACAATTTTAAACAGAAATGCTAAATTAGCATTAAGCCAAAGTGAGTGCTAACAACCTCACGGGCGTTATATTTACAATATCTTCATAAGGAGTGAGTGAAAATGGCAGAAGTAAAAATTAAACCGTTGGGCGACCGTGTTATCGTAAAGCCCATTGAAAGAGAAACGATGAAAGGGGGAATCATCATTCCTGACACCGCCAAGGAAAAACCGATGGAAGGCGAAGTTTTGGCCGTCGGCGCCGGTAAATTAAATGAAAAAGGCGAACGCGCGCCGATGGATGTTAAAAAAGGCGACCGCGTGCTGTATGGCAAATATTCCGGCACCGAAGTCAAACTGGAAGATGAAACGTATTTAATCATCCACCAAGACGAAATCTTGGGTATTTTAGGGTAATAGGGGGAAATAAATAGTATGGCTAAACAAATTATGTATGGCGACGACGCCCGCGCCAAAATGAAATCGGGTATTGAAAAAGTTGCAAACGCTGTAAAAGTTACGCTCGGCCCCAAGGGCAGAAGCGTTGTATTGGAAAAGAAATTCGGCTCTCCTCTTATTATTGATGACGGTGTAACCATCGCCAAAGATATTGAATTGGAAGATAAATTTGAAAATATGGGCGCGCAGTTAATCCGCGAAGTTGCCTCTAAAACCAACGACGTCGCCGGCGACGGTACCACTACCGCCACCGTACTCGCCAACGCGATGCTGACCGAAGGGATTAAAAACATTACCGCCGGGGCCAACCCGACCCTCGTCAAAAAGGGTATTGAAATGGCCGTAGAAGCCACCAAAGCGGAACTGTCCAAAATGCACAAACCCGTAAAGACCAAAGAAGAAAAAGCCCAAATCGCTACCATTTCTTCCAACGACCGCGAAATCGGTAATATGATTGCCGAAGCGATTGAAAAAGTCGGCGCGGAAGGCGTAATTACCGTAGAAGAAGGCAAAACCGCCACCACCCAACTGGATATTGTGGAAGGTATGCAGTTTGACCGCGGCTACATTTCTCCTTACTTTGTAACCGATTCCGAACGTATGGAATGCGTATTGGAAAACCCGTATATCATTATTACGGATAAAAAGATTTCCTCTATGAACGAACTTTTGCCGGTTTTGGAAAAAATCGTACAAAGCGGCAAACAGTTCCTCATCATTGCCGAAGATGTGGACGGCGAAGCGTTGGCCACCTTGGTAGTGAACAAACTCCGCGGCACCTTGAAAGGCTGCGCGGTCAAAGCCCCCGGCTTTGGCGACAGACGCAAAGAAATGCTGGAAGATATCGCCATTTTGACGGGCGGCGAAGTATTGAGCGAAGAACGCGGCATTAAGTTGGACAAAGCCGAACTCGCTATGCTCGGCCAATGCGCCCGCGTAGTAGTGGATAAAGAAAACACCACTATCGTCAGCGGTAAAGGCAGCAAAGAAGCCATCGCGGCACGCGCCGAACAAATCCGCAAACAGATTGAAAACTCCAAGAGCGAATACGACAAAGAAAAACTCCAAGAACGCTTGGCTAAACTTTCCGGCGGTGTAGCCGTTATCAGCGTAGGGGCTGCAACGGAAACCGAATTGAAAGCCAAAAAAGCCAAAGTGGAAGATGCCAAAAACGCGACCAAAGCCGGCGTGGAAGAAGGCCTTGTGCCCGGCGGCGGTGTGGCGTTGGCCCGCAGCCAAAGCGCTTTGGAATCTTTGAAAGCCGACAATGACGATATCCGCACGGGTATCAATATTGTAAAAAAAGCCTTGACGGCTCCCTTGAAACAAATTGCCGCCAACGCAGGTTTAGACGGTGCCGTAGTGGTGGATAAGGTGCTTAGTATGAAAGGCGCCGCTGACGGCTACGATGCCGAAAACAACACATACTGCGACCTCTTGAAAGCGGGCGTAGTGGACCCGGCAAAAGTGGTCCGCACCGCGCTTGAAAATGCGGCCTCTATCACCGGCACGGTACTTTTGACCGAAGCCCTGGTGGCGGATGCTCCCGAAAAAGAAGGCGCTCACGCCCCCGCGATGCCCGGTATGGGCGGAATGGGCGGTATGATGTAATTTAACAGCCTGTACACTGACCGGGGTACTTTAAGTGCCCCGGTTTTTTTATGTTAGCGGGCGAAAATGAGAGCGGGTTACGCTGTTTTTTAGGTCCTTTGGCCCTGGAGAAAGTAGGTCTTTTGGGAACTAGAAAAAATTTAAATAGTTGTATAAAATATATATAAAGAATCATTTAGGAGGATGTATGAAGAAACTTTTAGCAGTTGCTTTAATGCTCGGCGTATTAACCGCGGTGGTTTCGGCACAACCGTATAAACCTGCCGTAAATTCCACTTTTCCCCAATGGGTTCAACGCAATCAAAAGATTTTGTCGTATTTGGATTGGAAAAAAGCAACCGACAAACAAGCCGCCCGCAATCAGGCCGCCGCTAAAAAGGCTTACAACTCTATCCCGGCCAAAGCCAGAGCGCAGGCTAAAATTTCTTGGACTAACTATTATCAAAATCTTCGCACCAATAATACGGAAGTTTGGACCGAAAGTTATACTTGCAGCGTAATTTTAATGGATTACAATGAAAAAAACGGCTTGGGTACGGTCAATGTGGCGTTTAAAAACGACTGCTTTAAAGATATGCAAAAAAACGCCTTGCAAGACTGGTTTACCTTCCGCATTAACTTATATAAATTTGATGCGCCCAACCAAGAAGAAAGTTTTGAATATGAATACAACAACAATGGCGACGGTGCCGTAAGCAAAAATTTAAAGGCGTTCAAACACATTAAAATCGCCAATACCGATTATTACCAGTTTGCTATGCCGGTGCGCACTCCTGCCTTAAAAAACGGCTTCAAAGCACTCTTCCCAACGCACAAAAGTTTTATCACCGCGGAGAAAGCCGCACTGGCATTAAAATTACTGCCGAAACACTCCGCCATCTCAACGTATGAACAAAGATAACATCCTTATCTTTGGTATAGAAAAAATAATTTAAAAATATCCCTGGCTGATGCCGGGGATATTTTTTGGGTCCTATATGCGTCTAGGCCCTTTGACCCTGGAAATTTGATACTAAAAATCATATGATTAATAAAGAAGGATATTTTCAACACGAGGAAAACCTATGAAAAAATTATTAGTTTTACTGTTGGCTTTTTGCGGTTGTGCGGCTGTTTTAAATGCACAAACCCCAAATGTCTCCCAAAAACTTAACACCGCACTGAAAAAGAAATTAGCGGCATCTTCTTCTACCAATGCCCACGAAAAGGGTGTTATTATGATTAAAATGACGGTAGAAGCGCGCTTTACCGACGTGTACGCAAACAATGATCCCATTGTTAAAGAATGTCCAGCCGTCCGCATTGCCCCCAATACACTGTTGGCTTCCCGTGCGTGCATTGATTTAAGCGGAAAAGGCGAACACATTAAATATATGGGTGCGGGCGAAGCCCCCGAAGTTACCATCCAAAACGTACAACGCTGGATTTCTAATGTACGCGTGGCAGGGGTAACAATCCACCCCAAAGATTTCCGCCAAAATGACAAATTACTGCTTATTGCCATTGACGGCACCAACGCCAAGTTAAAAGCCGCCGTTGAAAAATTGCCGATTTCTGACCTGTTTGTTGCGAAAAATGCAAAAAGATTGCAAGATACGTTTCCGGAAATGATTCTTAACCGCGACGATATGGTTTTCAGCAGCCGTGAGTGCGCAGAAGTGGACATTGTAAATGTCTGCACGGGCACGCAATGCTTTCAAGTCTGCTGGAAAGTTATTGACGGTGATACCGGGGATCCGGTCTTTGGCAGAAACCCCGACAAAAGCAATTTGGACTTTTTGTTAGGTTTTAACGCAACGAACTCCAAAAAAGACAAACGCAAATCCGGACGTTGGTATCATTTCTTGACACAAGGTTCATTGAATTTCTTAAAAACTAGTTTGCCCTCTACGGAATGGAATTACGTTGCTTCTCACGTTAAAGACGAAAGAATCTACAAATAAAATTGTTTTTAATCAAAAACTTTAAACACCCGCTAATTGAGCGGGTGTTTTTCATTTATATTACCCATTTTTGCCCGATATTTTATAGAATAAAAGTAACTTAAAAAAGGGGGAAAATATGGCTAATAATCCTATGTTTAACGAAGCCGCTTTTGAACGCGCGCAAGAATCTGCCCGTGCCGTGCAGCCAATGACGCTGCAAGGCACTATTAACAAAACCTTCTGCCTGCTGTTTTTATGTGTGGTGGGAGCAATGTTTACTTGGACAAACCCGCAAATTTCCGGTTTGGCAATGGGCCTATCCGCTATCGGCGCGTTTGCACTTGCGATGGTAACATCCTTTAAACCGTCCATATCGGCCTTTACCGCGCCAATTTACGCATTGTTGGAGGGTGTCTTGCTGGGAGCAATTTCCGCCCAATACAATGCCCAATTTAAAGGCATTGTGTTTAATGCCGTGGCGATTACATTTCTCGTGTTTTTTGCGATGCTTTTTATCTACCGCACAAAAATTATTAAAGTATCGCGCGGGCTGATGATTGGCATTTTTTCGGCTACGCTTGCTATTTGTGTGTTATATATCGGTTCGTTTATTTTATCGCTTTTTGGCGTAAGCACGGCTTATTTAACGTCTAACTCGCCGTTATCTATCGGCATTAGTGTAGTGGTGTGCATTGTGGCGGCCTTAAACTTTTTGTTGGACTTTAATTTTATTGACGAAATGACCTCCCGCTTTGCCGCGCCTAAATATATGGAGTGGTACGCCGCGTTTAGTTTAATGGTTACGCTCGTTTGGCTGTATATTGAAATTTTACAGTTACTGGCCAAATCGCAAAAACGCTAATCGTGCCGGAACCGTCCAAATTTTGTAAAATTAAAGAGTAAAGAAACCCCGCTGTCAGGGCGGGGGGGAATTATTAAAGGAGCCAAAAGAAACTATGAATTTTGACAGCATCAAAAAAATTCAGGATATGGACCTGAAAAATAAAAAAGTATTGGTGCGCGTGGATTACAACGTACCTTTGAAAGACGGTAAAGTAGATAACAACAAACGTATCGTCGCTACCGAAAAAACCATTAAATATTTGCTTGAAAACAACTGCCGCATCGTGTTAATTGCCCACTTGGGCCGCCCGAAAGGCAAGGTAGTACCGGAATTTAGTTTGGCTCCCGTGGCCGCCGAAGTGGAAAAATTGTTCGGTGTACCGGTGCATTTCGCCAAAGATTGCGTAGGCCCGGAAGCCGATAAAGTCGTAGCCGAAACCAAAAACGGCGAAATCGCCCTTTTGGAAAACCTCCGCTACCACCCCGAAGAAGAAAAGAACGATGCCGAATTTGCCAAACAGTTGGCTAAACACGGTGAAATCTTTGTACAGGAAGCCTTTGGTACGGTTCACCGCGCCCACGCTTCCACCAGCGCCATTGCGGACTATTTGCCCGGCTGCGCGGGTTTCCTCGTGCAGAAAGAAGTGGAATTTTTAGGTAAAGCCCTTGAAAACCCTGCCCGCCCGTTTGCGGCGGTGGTCGGCGGTGCCAAAGTATCCGATAAAATTATGTTGCTCAACAATTTGATGGACAAAGTAAACGTCCTTGTTATCGGCGGCGGTATGGCTTATACTTTCCTCAAAGTGCAAGGGCACGAAATCGGCAAATCTTTGTTTGATGCCGAAAAAGAAAACGAAGCCAAAGCCGTTTTGGCCAAAGCCCAAGAAAAAGGCGTTAAAATCTTGCTGCCCGTGGACCATGTTTGCGGTAAAGAATTTGCCGAAACCACCGAACCCGTATCCGTGGAAGATATCAATATTCCGGCTGATTTAATGGGCTTGGATATTGGGCCGAAAACGATTGCCTTGTTCCGCGAAGAACTGCTCAAATGCAAAACGATTTTCTGGAACGGCCCGATGGGCGTTTTTGAATTCCCGAATTTCGCCAAAGGCAGTTTTGCCGTGGCCCAGGCGATGATTGATGCCACCAAAGCCGGTGCGACCACCATTATCGGCGGCGGCGACAGTGTCAACGTCCTCAAAAAAGGCAAATTTAACCAAAAAGAACTTTCCCACGTTTCCACCGGCGGCGGTGCCAGTATGGAATTTGTGGAAGGTAAGGAACTGCCCGGATTGGTGGCGTTAGCCAAATAATCCGGCAAGACTTTGCCAACTGAAAAAACTATCTACACAAACCGGGCCTGTTATTTAGGCCCGGTCTATTTTTGCCAAAAAAGAACTACCCGGATTGGTGGCGTTAGCCAAATAAGCCGGCAAGACTTTTTGCCAACTATAAAAAATCTACACAAAAGAGGGACTGTTGTTTAAGCCAGGTTTTAGCAAAAAATTATAAGGAACGCGGACACAAGTCGCCGCGTTAATACCTCTGCCACTCGCAATTCCGCATCGCCATACCCGCCTTTCGGCCTTTCAGCCTAAACTGTATAAGGCTCCTGTGCTTTCTCGTCCCTACGCGCACCAAGCAGTTGGTGCGCGCTCTTGCTCAATATTTCAATAAAAAACCCAGACATTAAGTCTGGGTTTTTTATTGAAATATGCGCAGAGAGGGACTCGAACCCTCAAGCCTTGCGGCATGCGCCCCTCAAACGCACGCGTATACCAATTCCGCCACCTGCGCGAAAATCTTACTAATGAGGGTTTTAAAGAACATCTTTGCGACTACATATATATTTTACTAAAAAAATATGCACCGCGCAACTAAAATCACCGCCAAAAAAAGGCGACAACCTAATTATTTGCCGGGTACCGCCGGGGCTGTAGCCGCCGGAACTTTTACCGAGTCCAATACCGAGACGGACGATTTTTTGTTGGAAGCAATCGTCAGCACGACGGAGGTACACATCAAAATAAGGGCCAAAATAGCAGTAAATTTGTTAATAGCATTAAAGGCAGTAGGGCTGGCAAATAAGTTATCCGCCCCCGACGCGCCAAAAATACCCGCGGCGGAACCTTTGCCACTCTGCAAGAGGACGAGTAAAATCAAAAGAATACAAACAATAAAGTGCAAAATCAAGGTTAAGGTGTACATTTGTAAATCTCCTATAAAAAATAACACTTTTATTATACAATTTTTTTTTATTTTTAGCAGAAGTTCTTGGAGTTGTAAAAATAGAATATTTCTATTAGAATATAAATAGCCATATTTAAAGGAGGACCTTATGAACAAAGGGTTTACATTAATTGAACTGTTGGTTGTCGTTTTAATTATCGGTATTTTGGCATCGGTTGCGTTGCCGCAATACCAAAAAGCGGTAATGAAAGCGCGCTTGATGAAATGGATTCCTGTGGTGCGCAACATTGCCGATAATGTGGCGGTGTGCAAACTGGCAACGGGCAATAAACTGTGCACATTGGATGAAATGGGTATTGAAATAAAGGATAAAAACGGTAATATCATTACCACAGGTGGAGATAATACAATGTTAGATGAGTTCTTTTATTTCAAGCGCGAAGGCGATGCCTGGTATGCGGTAGGCACTTATCCCTATGCGGGGGAGTATATGATTCAGTTACTGGCAAGAGCAAACGGGGAGTTTAGAGTTCGCGCCAATTCCAACCACCCTAAGGGATATAAACTAGTTAGAAGTATGTGGAGCGATTGTCAGCAAGATGGCGGTTGGGTATATTGCCACTAATATTTAAGTTGTTTTAGACACCCCGGGATATTCAATATCCCGGGGTTTTTAGCATATTCTTACGGCAGTTCATACATACGGTAACCCCAATTTGCCGCCACATAACGCCCCTGCATAACGTGCTCGCAAAAATCGCCCGGTTTGGCCGTATAATTGCTGCCCGTCCATTCCCAGCAATACATTTTGTCCGCACTCACCCCATTTGCCACCGTATTCGGGTGCACATAAGTAAACCCGCCGCATTTATAGGGCCCTTTTAAAAACATAGAAGAAGATAAAAAGTGTCTGCTGCCCCAATTATTATTTACAATCAGTTCATAAGTATCATTTCCGCGGCTGTCCTGTGTGGCTAAACCGCATTGCGAACCCCGCCCGTGATTGGGTAAGTTAATGTCCAAATCCACTTCGTCAAACTGATGCGGATAATCGTTAGCGGCCAAATAAAAGGCTTCTTGCGCCGTCGCCAATGTGCGTGTACTCGTCCGCAGTTCCGCCGCCCGGCTCTTCCAAACCGCCTTTTCGTATTGCGGTACAGCCACCGCCGCCAAAATACTGATAATTAAAACCACCACTAATAACTCAATAAGCGTAAAGCCGCCTAATCGGCCCGTAAACAAGTTTTTCACACGACACCTCATTTTTGATAAATTTTACTACAACTTAAAATTTATCAAAAAAAAAAACAATAACAACTCTTTTAAAACCCGGCAGCCAACAAAACCAAAATTCAATATCTAAAATGGTATAATATAGTATCTTAGTTTACGTCGGAGTCTTACAAAAATGAAACCTTTACTGGCCGCCTGGGTCTGCTGGGCCATTGTGGGCCTTTCTCCCGTAGCGGGAAAATTTGCCGTAGGGGTAATCAGCCCCGCCTTGCTCGTGTTTTTAGGCACGCTTATCGGTGTACTTTATTTCACCCCGTGGATTACAAAAAACCACAAATGGGGGGAACTCTTAGCCAAAGAAACTTTATGGAAATTCCTGTTTATCGGCACCTTTGGCACTGCCCTGCCGTTTACCATTTCGCTTATCGCCCTCCACTACACTACGCCGGGCAACGCGGCTATTTTACAGCAGAGCGAACTCTTTTATTCCCTTTTATTTGCCTGTATTTTTCTGCGCGAATTTCCCAGCCGCCAGCAACTGGCCGGAAGCGCATTAATTGTACTGGGTGTGCTGATTATCCTTATGAAAGAGCAATACACCCCGCGCTGGACGGGCGATTTGCTTATTGTCGGCAGTACCTGGATGTTGCAGGCCGGCTCCACCTTAGCCAAAAAACTTCCTAAAACGTTGGACCACCGCGTAATTGGTATGGCGCGCAATCTGTTTGCCCTGCCTGCGCTTGTGGTCATTTTGGCAGTTATGTGGATGATGAAGGAATCCTTTGTATTAAAACCCAATGTGCAAATGTTTTCCGTTTTAGCCTATACGGGTATTTTAAAATACGGCCTTGCGATGGTGGTATGGTACAAGGCTATCCGCGCACTTGATTTAAGCAAAGTAACCGCAATTTATCTTTCTTACCCCGTACTGGCACTGCTGATTTCCGCCTTGGTCGGGTTTGAAAATATTACCCTCCACCAAGTACTCGGCCTTACCGTAACGTGTGCGGGGGCATATTGGGTCAGCCTTACTGTTAAAAAAGAGGGCCATTAACCCTATAAATTAGGTAAAATATAATATATGTTTAAGGTATCCCCGGTAGCCGCCATTTGGTTGGCTTGGCTTTTTGTTGCATCTAATGTCGTGGTAACCAAATTTGCCACGCCCTATGCGGCTTCGGCCTTGTATATGCTGGTCAGTTGTGTGGCGGCAACGGTACTTTTTATGCCGTACCTGCTCAAAACAGGCGGGCATAAGGTATTATTTAAAAAGGGTGTTTGGCAACAATGTTTGCTAATGGCTACGTTCGGCACAGCCTTGCCAATGACGATTTTTATGTTGGCCCTTAATTACACCACGCCGACAAATGCCGCCGTTTTAAACCAGTTTGAAATGGTCTATTCCCTCATTATGGCGTACTTTTTACTGGGGGAAAAACCGACCGGCAAGCAGTTTTTCGGCTCTGCGCTCATCATTTTCGGTGTCGGCATTTTGCTGTGGCATACCGGGATGTCAGTCCAATTAAAGGGCGATTTGCTGATTTTGGGCAGTTTGTGGATGTTCCAATTAAGCCATATTTTCGCCAAAAAATTGCCCGCAGATATGCCGCCTGCGTTAATTGCGGCGGCGCGCGCTATTTTTGCTATTCCGGCGCTCGCGCTGCTGACGGGTGTGCTATGGGCCATACAGGGGCCGCAGTTGTTTGTTACGTCCTCGGGTATTTTGTGGGGAACATTGGCATTTAGCGCAGTGTGCAATTATTTTATCGGCAATACGTTTTGGTACACGGCTATCCGTAATATGCACTTGGGCAAGGCAACGGCAATTATTTTGTCTTACCCGGTGTTGACGTTTGTTTTGTCCGTTCTGCTTAAACAGGACACAATTACGATTTACAAAGTGCTGGGTATGGTACTTGCTATGACGGGTGCCTATATCGTTACCGGCATTATCAAAGGAGAAAAGAAATGAAAAAACTCGTTTTATTTGACTTGGACGGCACGCTCGTAAACGCGGGCGGCGCGGGACGCACCTCTTTGCGCAAAGCCATTAAGGAACTCTACGGAGTGGAGCCGGAGTTTGACCACAGTTTAATTTCGGGCCGGACGGATTTAGATAATTTCTCCATTGTCTATTCCCTTATCAAAAAAGGCAAAAAACCTACTGCCGCCGAAATGAAAAAAATGAAAGCCAAATATTTGGAAATTTTGCCTACCGAAGTACACGCCGTCGTCCGTTGCAAAAAATACGATTTAGTACCCGGGGTTGAAAAATTTTTAAAGATGCTCGCCAAGGATAAAGATGTTATCTTGGGGTTGGGAACCGGCAACCTGGAAGAAGGTGCCAAAATTAAATTGGAACCCAGCAAATTAGCCTCTTATTTTACCGTGGGCGGATACGGCGAAGACGGAAAAACCCGCGAAGAAATGCTCCAAGCGGCCGTTAAACGCGCTGAAAAGAAATTCAAAACTAAATTGGAACCCGACCAAGTGTACGTCATCGGCGATACGCACCGCGATATTTGCGCCGCAAAAAACTGCGGTTTCCATAGTGCGGTACTGACCAACGGATTTGGAGATGCGCAAAAAATCCAACGCGCCGCCGCCGAATTGGAAACCAAAGATTTTAACGACCTTACCACGTTCTGCGTGTGGCTCGGTTTAAAAACCGACCCGAAGGGAGTAAAACGCGGCAGTTACATTATGCCCGCCAGCGCGATTGAACACGTTTTTTTCAGCCGCACAGGCATTGACGAAGACCGCCTGAAAATGCTGCGCATTAAAAAATATTCCGACCTTGAATCCGGAACCATTATGTAAGGGCGACCTATGGAATGGTACACCGCCGCTGACAGATTTACAGAAGCATTAGCCTCCCCGGACCCGACCCCGGGTGGGGGGGCTGCCGCCGCTATGGCGGGCGCGATGGGTTGTGCGCTTGCGATAATGGCGGTAGGCACTACGCTTAAACGCAAAGCCACGCCCGAAGATATCCGCCCGAAACTTACCCAAAGTTTAAAACGCTTGGCCGCCTTTAAAACGGAACTGAAATCTTATGTTCAAAAAGACGGAGAAGCATACGCCGCCTATTTAACCGCTAAAAAACTGCCCAAAGAAGCACCCGAAAGAGAGCAAGCCGTACAAGATGCCCTCTTGTTTGCGGCGCGCGTTCCGGCCTCGGCGGCGAGTGCGGCCTTGCATTGTTTAAAAGAAGTGGAAACCATTAAAGGCAATATTGCCGAAATTATTTTGTCGGACATTGCCTGTGCGCGCCATTTATTGCAAGCCTGCATTAAATGCTCGGTAGAGAGCATACAGGCCAACCTGGCATTTATCAAAAATGAAGACCGGGTAAACGAATTAAATAAGCAGATAACCACCTTGTTGAAAGCCTGCTGAAAGGATACGTTATGAGCGAAAAAGCCAACAAAAGAAGCGGTATGCTGGGTACTATTTACAATATGCTACCCGGTATTGATGACGACTATGCCGCCAAACTCGTCTATACGCTGGAAAACAAAAAATCACTGCCCCGCTTGCAGCAGGATATTGCCGATATTGCCGCCCAGTTAAGTTCCGATTCGCCAATGACGGATACGACAATTGCCAAAATTTTGTTGGATGAAATCACTATTCCGGCGGCCTTACGCCAACTGCGTATTTACAACAACGCAACTTCTATGACCGAACTTTGCGCCGCGTTGGAAACACCCGCCAAAGATACGGCTAAACTGTTGGAAGTGTATTCCTCTTTTTCCTCACGTAAGTATTTTGACGAGGAATTTGCCGCCGCCTTGAAAGATGTGCAAGACTCCGATTTAAAAGACGAGGAAAAAGCCCAGCACGCCGTAAATAAACTCTTGGAACAGGCCAACGCGGTTTTGCAAAATTCGCCCAAAATCATCCGCCAGAATAAAAAAGATATTTTTAAAACGGCAGACAAATACCATTTAACCGTTAAATTAACAGCGGAGTTGCAACTCCTATACACGCAGCCGGCCAGCATCTTGTTCAAAACAGAATTTGACCGCCTGCACAAACAGTTGCTCGCCCTCAATCCGGACGCTCCGCTCTGCGCTTCTCTGGCGGCCCACGCAATGCTTTGCAAAATTACACCCAAAGATGCGCAAGATGTCGCCGAGTTATCCAAACGGTTAAACGGACAATTATTAGAAGAAGATTTGCTGATTATCGCCTGCCGCTATTTAAAGGTAAAATCCCCGCGCGATATTGCGGCCACATTTGAGGCCGTACTTAAAAAATTGCCGCACGTTTCCAGCCCCGAAGAAAATCTGGGACTTGCCGTGCGCGTACTTTTGGACGGTACCGCCGACAGTTTTGACAAGGCCTGCCGCCAAGCCTCTTTGGTGCGGGAAAAGGAAATTTTGCGCCAAAATTTGGCCAAAAAAGATTTATACAGCGGCTACGAATACGACCTGGCAGACCGCTTCGCCGGGAAAAAAACCTTCGTCCAGTTGGAACGCGAAATGGCTGATTTGCTAAAAGCCTTGCCCCATTGTTCCGACGAAAAAGACAACAAGGAACTTGCCTGCAAAGTGCTTTTGGGCACTATGAGCCAAGAAGAAGCCGCCAAGCAGGCACAGTACCTGCGCGATATCAAAGCCAAAACCATCACGCAAGGTCTTGCACCGGAACTGATGAAAAGTTACCTCGGCACAAAACCCGCCGAAGAATTGCTCCAATTTTTTGACAAGTCGCTCGCGCCGTTTACTTTTTGGAAGTCTGACCGGGAAAAACATATGTTTGCCCTGCGTACCTTGGTGGGGGAATTAAACGGCACTTACAACCGCCGTATTTCGCAATTTATATTGGAAATGTTGGAAAACGGCTCGTCGGTGGAACTCTTAACGGATATGTTAAGTAACATCCAACAGCGCAAAACTAGCCGTGCGGAATTAGAGGAACTGTTGGAAAGTTACAAACAGGCACGCGCCGCGTCAAAATAAAAAGATAAAAAAATACTGTTAAATTGTGCGATAATTTGCTATGCTTTTATCGTACCGTGTTATATTTATTTTATATAGGGTGAATACACAATGAGATATTGGGTCTATATCAATGATAAAGTAGAAGGTCCTTACGACGAGAATAAACTGGTAACGCTTAACGGCTTTACCCCTGATACGCTGATTTGCGCAGAAAATGCCGCTTCCGGCGGAAGCCAAGAGTGGGTAAAGGCTTCCAGCGTGTTTGAATTTGACGCCGTTACCGAGCCACAGCCGGCTCAAACGCCTGCGGCTACCGAAACGGCTCCAACCGCCACGGCTACTGCCACCGCCGCACCTGCGGACGGACAAATTGCCATCTTACTGGAAAAGTTGGAACAATTAACCACCCAAATTACAGGGTTGCAATCCAAACTGGATAATGTACAATCCAAATTGGACGAAGCGATCGCCACGCAAAACGCCCGCAATTTTGAAACCAGCGACCACCCGGCCTATATTCCGCCGCAAGACGACGGGCGCGCAAACACCATCACCCTTACGCGCAAACCGATTGAAGAAGAACATTTAGAATCGGATTCCATTGAAAACACGGAAAACTTAGTTTCCCAAGCGGAAAATATTGTCGCGGCGGCCAACAAAGAGGAAAAACCGCTTGATATGTTGGGCCCCGTGGACTTGGGCGAAACCAAGCACGACACCCCGACCGAAGTATCCTTGGGTTCAAAAGCCGAAGAAGCCGTGGTGCTCCGCTCCGCCTTGGATTCCTTATACGGTCAAAAACCGGTTCAGACCCAGGAAGAAAAAGAAAGCACTTTCCAAGATTTGCTGACTCCGCAGCAAGCCAAAATGTTAGCTGACCAAGCCGATGCTCACAAAAAAGTCCAAGAGGAAACCACCAAAGAAGTTTCCGGCCTTACCGCTGGGACCGTAGAAACAGCCCCCAAAGCGGACGAAGCCGCCAAAGAGGCGTTCCTGTCTGAAATCGGCGCCGCCCCCAAAGAAGACGTTTTAGACCAGGTTATTAAAGAAAAAGAAGAAGAAAAGAAAGAAAACACCTTTAAAATGGCCGCTGCGGCTGCTGCTGGTGCGGTAGCCGGCTTGGCCGCCGCCGAAGGGCTTAAACAAAAAGAGGAACAGCCCGCCCAAGGCTTTGAAACGGTAGAACAAGCCGCCGCGGAACCTTTGCCGGAAAATAAAACATTAGATTTTACCAACGAAGAGCCCGCGCTCTCTATCGCGGCAGATAAAGAAGAACCTGCCAAGGAAGAGCCTGTGCTTCCGGCCAACCAGTTGCCAGCGGATATGCCTGCTGATACTCCGGCGCAACAACCGCAAGAACAGCCCGCCACGGCCCCTGCGTTTAACGGCGATTTGCCTTCCTTAAATGAAGCGGGAGTAAAACCTGCTACACAAACGGAAGATACCGACGAAAAAGAAGAAACGATGCAGGAACTTGTGCCCGGTGCCAAGGCCGAAAAACCCGAAGGTGTACTGATTACCGACGACGATTTGAACGAAGCCTTTGCCGAGAGAGATAACCAACCCGAGCAATCGGTAGAACAGATGTTTGGCTTGGATAACCAACAAGCCCAAACAGAAACCCCTGCGGCACAAGAAGAACCGGTCCAAGATAATTCCGCGTCGCAGGAAGTACCGCAATTTAGCGACCAGACAGCGGATAAGCCTCTCCCGGTGGGCAACCCCAATGATTTGACCGAAATTGAACTTAAAGAAGGTTCTACCTATTTGATTTCGGACTTTGTTCCTCCGGCCCAGGCTTCTAACGAACTGCCTAAGGAACTGACGAATTTAAACCCCAAAAAACAGGAACAAGATACCAGTGAAGGCAAAACCGAATTGCAGGAAATGGTGGCCCCGCTCAAACAGACCGAAAAAGAAGCCGAACCTGCCGCCGACGCGCCGAAAGACGTTACAGTTTCCCAAGTGATTTTGGAAAACACCATTAAAACCAAACGCGGTGCGAAACTGGACATCAAAACGGTGCCGATGGTACCGGAACCGGCCCAAACGGAACGATTGCATTTTGAAGGATTAGATGACGACATCAACACCCAGCACGACATAAAAAATGCTGATGTAAAGTCTTCCGGCAATATGACAAAGGCCGTCGTGGGTATCCTGGTTACTCTGTTGTTGGCTGCGCTTATTTATGTAATGCTCGCGTTTATGAACTTAATCCCGGCGCAGTTTAACCTGTTGGCTGATAAACACCAGCCGGAACAAACGGTAACGCAAAGCGCCGAAATGGACGAAATGTTGGGCAATCAGCCCCAACAACCCGCCCCTGTAACGGCTGCCCAACCTGCCCCGAATCCGCTTGATACGGTATTAAACGAGGTAAAAAACTACCGCTTGATGAACGGCTATACGTTACAACAGTTTATTGAAGCCAAGCACCCGGCTGCCAAAAACTTAATTACCTGGGATATTTCCACGGCCGTGGACCCGGACAATTATTCCATTTTGGTAAAAGTTCCGCCGGAGAATCCGCAGAGTTTCAAAATCTCTTACCGCTTTAATTACAATGCGGTAAGCCAAGCATTGGACCCGACAATTTCCGACGCTAAAAACCTGTTAGATTCCGCCAACCAAGGTACTATGCCCGCCCAACAACAGGCGACCCAGCCGTACCAAGGCACAAAATAAGTAACATTTAAAAGAAAAGTACCCCTGCTGTTAAGGCGGGGGTATTTTTTATGTACTTTTTATAGTTTTCGGCAGACTAAAAAGGGGGATTTTCTCCATCCAAAAAAACCCCGGGAAAATATCCCCGGGGCTGTACAATCAAAAGCACTACAAGTTATCTGGCCGCATCCTTAATCACGCTTTCTAATATGTGAAAGGCTTTTTCCGCCCAATTCATACTCACCCACTCATACGGACCGTGCGGATTTTCGTAACCCGCAAAAATATTAGGCGTAGGCAAGCCGCGCAAGGAAAGTTGGGAGCCGTCAGTCCCGCCGCGCGCCTGCGTCAAGCGGTAGGGAACCTGATTTTCCTTTAAGGCTTTTTCCAACAACTCCATAGATTGCGGATTTTTCTTTAAAATTTCACGCATATTGCGGTATTGTTCTTTAAATTCAATCTCAATTTTGGCCGCGGGATATTTTTTTCTTTTTTCTTCCACAAGAGCGCACAAGTCTTTTTTAAACTGCTCAAATTTAGCCAAATCGTGTTCGCGGACGATACCTTGCACGCAAGCGGTATCCAAGGCCCCGGTAATGTCTTTAAACAGCACAAATCCGTCCTCACCGTCCGTGGTTTCGGGCAATTTATCTTCCGGCCAGGAAGAAATAATATCCGCCGCAATGCGCACCGGGTTTGCCATAAAGCCCTTGGCGGAACCGGGGTGGCAGGACTTACCTGTAATGTTAATGGTTACGGTATCGGCATTAAAATTGCCGCAGTCAATGTCGCCCAAGGTCGCCCCGTCAATGGTATAGGCAAAGTCGGCCGCAAATTTCTTTACATCAAAATACGCAATGCCCGTACCGGTTTCTTCATCAATGGTAAAGGCGGCCTTTACCGGGCCGTGCTTAATTTCGGGATGTTGCAACAGATATTCACCCAAGGACATAATGACAGCAATTCCCATTTTATCATCTCCGCCAAGCAAAGAATTGCCATCTGCGGTAATGATAGTATCACCCTTGCAAAGTTTCAAATTAGGGGCTGTTTCGGGCGATAAAAACATCTTTTTATCTGCATTGATGGTCAGTGTACCGCCGTCATAATTTTCGTGGATAACGGGGCGGATGTTGGCGCCGTTATAATCGCACACCGTATCCATATGGGCAAAAAGGCCAATCGTGGGGGCCTTTTTATCGGTATTAGCCGGGATAAGCCCGGTTACAAAGCCGTATTCGTCCACCTCTACCTCGGAAAACCCGATTTTACGCATTTCGTCAGCCAATTTATGGGCAAAGGAAATCTGGCTAGATGTGGTTGGGGTTACGTTGCTAGTGGGGTCGCTAGTGGTCTCCACTGCAATATAACGGGCAAAGCGGTTATAAATAGTTTGTTGCAAAGGATTCATAAAATTCTCCATAAAAGGGTTAATTTATTATACAATTTATTATCTTGTAATTTGGGAGGATTAAGTGAAGAAACTCTTTTTATTTATTTTTTGCGCGGGTATGCTCGCCGCGTGCGCCTCGGTAAAGGAAGCGCAAAATGTAGCCAACTGCCAGTTCGCCTTAAAAAGTGTGGAACTGACGGATTACAATTTAACTTCGTTCGGCTTTGATGTGGTGGTAGCCATTACCAACCCCAATAAAACCGAAGCCGCCACGGTGAAACGCTTTGAAGGCGTATTAACTGCCAACGACGATAAAATGGCCGATGTTACGCTAAAAGACGTGCGTATTGAACCGCGCGCCACCAAGAACGCCAAGGCCAAAATCACAGTGCCGATGTCAGCCTTTAACAGCAAGTTACTGGGGCTTATCAGCATGGGCAGCGGTACGCTGGACTATCATTTAACGGGCACGATGTATTTTGACGGCCCGCTGGGAACGGAAATTCCGGTGCCTGTGGATATCGGCCGTTACGGCAGTTACAATATTACGGACTAGGATAATAACCTTATGCAAAACAAAAATTCCGGCTTCACGTTGATAGAATTATTAGTGGTGGTACTGATTATCGGAATTTTAGCCGCCGTCGCTCTACCGCAATATGAAAAGGCAGTAGAAAAATCGCGCGCCACCGAAGCAATAACAATATTAAACTATATGCACAAACAAGCCCAACTCTGTGCTCTTGCAAATGGAGAAAACTGTAACAGTAACACAAATGAAGAACTTGGAATAGAATTAGGAAACGGTTTTACCTGCCACCAAAACAGTGATAGTGAAGTTTGCTGTAATAAACATTGGTGTTATGACAATAATAGCCTAAATTGGGGGGATAAATGCATCAGTGGTTCGGGGCTTACACCTATTGCGGCGCGTGTAGATGGGATACCTGCTAATTTTAATAATGTAGATAGAAAATATTTGCTTGAAATGGAAGACTGCGCAGGTGGCTCTAAAAGAATTGCTTGTTACGAAAGTGAAAAATGGTGCAAAATGTTTGGAGGAGAAGGTAAACCTATTAATTAAAAACGGCATTATCTCTACTATTTTGTCGTCATTCCCGCATGTCGTAGTCGGGGATGACAAAAAAAGACTACTATATCAAAAACAACTTTCTTATAAACGCTAACCCCCGGTAAAAATGTTTGCCGGGGGTTTCTCATATATCTTATCTGACAATTTTTATTACATCAAAATCAGCCGTAACACCCACGCCGATAAAAATGCCATACAAAGCGTCAGCGTAATCACTCTAAATGTGTCCTTCCAGCCGCTTTCGCGCAACATTACAAAGAATGTCGCCACGCACGGCAAGTACATCGCCATAAACACGCACGCCACCACCAACTCAGCCGGTGGTAGGTTAAACGGCTGTAACAGAGCGATAGACACGTCTTTACGCAGGCAGCCCAAAATCAGCAAAGGCGTCGTGTCCGCAGGCAGACCCAAAATATGCTCCACCGGGTAACGCGCAATCTGGGCTATCCAATTCGTCAGCCCGGAAAGTTGCATTAAATCTACAAACAGCACGCCCACCAAAATAAGCGGCAGGGCATCCCCCAAATATTCCTTCATACGAATCCACAACTTGCGCAGTAAAGGCCGCCATTGGGGAATCTGCCAAGAGGGAATTTCCATAAACAATTCGGGCGTTTCGCCTTTCATCAGTTTGTTTAAAATCGTACCCGCCAAAATACCGTTTACAAACAGGGCGAAAAATACAATCAGCATATATTTTAAGCCGTAGGGGGACAAAATGGAAATAATCATCGCGGTTTGGGAAATGCACGGCGCCAGCACCAAAATAAGCGCCAAGGCAATAATGCGCTCACGGCGGGTTTCCAACACGCGGATACCCATTACCGCAGGAACCTTGCACCCAAAGCCCAACATAATAGGCAACGAACCGTATCCGTGCAAGCCTACCTTGTGGAGCAGGGAGTCCAAAAGTACGGCCAGGCGCGGCAGATAGCCCAAATCGCCCAAAAAGCCCAACAGTGCATAAAACGCCAACACATAGGACATTACGTCTATCAGCGCAATATGCAAGCCGTCGGTCAGCACGCCGAAATAGTTTTCGCCGCCGTCGCCAAGCAACAGCATCCCCAAAGCATTGTCTTTTATCCCGCCGAAAATATGCTCCAAGAACGGAACATAATAATTTTCATACAGCGGGTCTAGAAGATTGATGAGGTGCTCTCCCACAAAGCGGACCAAAAAGAACGATACAACCAACACACACAAGGCTATCGGCAGCCCCGTTACGGGTGTGGTCGCCCAACCCTGCAAATGCTCCCAAAAAGAAGCGTGCTTGTGTTTAACCGTTTGCACTTTTTGTATGATACGGCCGATAACGTGCCATTTTTCTTCCGGGTCGGCGGGAATATTCAAAGTGCTTAAAACAGATTCGTGCGAGGCAATTTTTGCCGCCTGATAGGAAAGTTCTTTTAAGCCCTCACCCGTCGTAGCGACAGTCGGAATAACCGGGATACCCAGTTGCTTTTCCAATTCCTTTACATTAATTTGAATCCCTTTGCGCACCGCCTCGTCGTATTTATTTAAAAGCAAAATGACGGGCTTTTTAAGTTGCATAATTTCCAACAGAAAATACAGGTTGCGCTCCAAGTGCGAAGCATCCGCCACGCATACAATAAAGTCGTACTCCAATTCCTTAAACAAATTATGCTTTTTCCCTTCCAAAGTCCATTCTTCTTCCAAACGGTAAAGACCGGGGATATCAATAATATCATAAGAATCGCCGTCAAATACGGTTTGCCCGTAGTTCAGGCCAACCGTCGTACCGGGGAAATTGGAGGAAATAATACCAATGCCTGTCAAACGCGAGAAGATAAGACTCTTGCCCACGTTGGGGTTTCCGGCTAAAAGAAAAGTATTCTTTTTGGCAGTAACGATAATTTTTTTAGCAGTTTCGCGGCCGAGAGCCACCTCGGTACCGGAAACGCTGACAACCACCGGGCTGGACCCGGGTTTGCGGGTAATAAATTGTCCACGGACAAGCCCCATAGCCGCCAATTTTTCGGCCATTTTAGCATCCGTTTGAATATCTTTAATTTTCGCGGTGTTGCCCGGTTTTAAAGAGTGTAAAGTGCGGGAAGTTTCTTTTTCCATAAAAGTTAGTTTTTCCTTACTTTTATATTTTACCAAAACCATTCTATTAATACAAGAGGACCGCGCCGACGGACTGGGGGCAGCCCATACCCGCCGCCAAACAATTTTGGTATAATTTATATACAAACTTAACCTAATAGGAGACTTATTTTATGGCTTATAAAGTAAACCCGGATGTTTGCATTAACTGCGGTGCTTGCGAATCTTCTTGCCCCGTAGCCGCTATTAGCGAAGTGGACGGCAAAAGAAGCATTGATGCTTCTAAATGCATTGAATGCGGTTCTTGCGCCGGCACCTGCCCGGTGAGCGCAATCGCTCTGTAAGAGCGACCGCGAACAGGGCAGCATTGCTCCCGCCGTCCGCAGGACCCCGGTGAGCGTAATCGCTCTGTAATTTAGTTGCATAGACCACTTGTGTTTTAAAAGCCCGCACTTTTACGAGTGCGGGTTTTTATATTAAGAAATTTTCGCTTGTAGTTGTTCTGCGGGTCTTGCCCGTTGGGGAGTGCGTATAAGGCGGAGGAGTATTTTTATTTGTTTGAGCCTGTAAGGCGAGTTGTAAAAATACCCGCCGTTACGGCCTTTTATGGGTACTGCCCCGCCACTCTTTTTCTTGTGCAAGAAAAAGAACAAGATATTTTTGCTTGGTTTTTCTGTTTAGAAAACCAAAAATAAAGAGCCGGGGGATGTGCCCGGCCCTTTTGTTCAGAACCGTTCGGGGGGTAAATCGAAGGGTTCTGGGGGATAAATCCGTCGGCCTTTACCGGCCTTTATACTAACTATAATACAACCTAGTTAAAAAAAATGCAAGCCCTATATCAAAAATTTAGAATTATTTAAACATAATTCTTTCAGATTACAAAAAAGCCCCACCACAAAAAATTTAAAACTTTTCCCGCCGCATTGGTTATAATATAATTGGAGGGAGAATACTTATATGAAAAAACTAGGACTCATTTTTGTCTTCACACTAGCCGTCAGTCCGCTTGTGGCGCAAAACGCCGACAGCCAAGACGACTACTACACAGGGTATGAAGGCGTAGTGTTGGGCGAACGCGCTCCGCGTTCTGCCACAGATGCCATTGCCCAACAAGCCACGCAAATCCCCGGCGATATTTACCGCGGAACCTTGTTTGGCGCCGAACAAAAGAAATACGAGGGCGACACGTTAGGCAATCGCCCGCGCGCCAAGACCAAATATGTGTATGATACATCTTTGGTGCGTGCCGTAAAAATCAGTGATGTGGACCGCGTGCGTACATTAATGTATGCTAACGTAAACGTAAATGAAAAAAACTACGCGGGTATCACTCCGCTCACGATTGCCGCCGAAAAAGGCAATATGGAAATTATCAAAATGCTGGTAGAGGACGGAAAAGCCGTCGTCAATGATGCGTCCAGTTACGGGGTAACACCGATTATTTCCGCCGCGGCCGCCGGCAATACGGATGTGGTAGCCTACTTGGTTAAACACGGTGCCGACGTAACCGCCAAGGACGATTTGGGCAAAACCGCCCTCATTTATGCCTCGGGCACAGATAACTCCAAATTAATTTCCAACTTAATCGCGCTTGATAACACGGCCGTCAATCTGCCGGATAACTCGGGCAATACGCCACTTATTTACGCGGCGCAAAAGGGACTTGTTAATAATATTAAAGTCCTCTTGGCGCACGGTGCTATGGTAAACTACCGCAACCCGGCCACAGGCCTTTCCGCCCTGTCCGCCGCCGCGGCCGAAGGCCACAGCGATGCCGTCCGCCTGCTCATTCGCTCGGGTAAGGCTGATGTAAATATTGCAGACCTTTCCGGTCGCACGCCGATTTTTTACGCCGTAGAACAAGGGCAAACCGACACCTTGCGCAATTTACTTTCCTTAGGCGCGGATGTAAACGCCAAGGACAATAACGGTGTAACCGCATTAATGCGTGCCTCTTCTAAAAAACAGCAAGAGTGCTTGAACGTACTCCTCAAACAAAAGAATATTAACGTCAACGAAAAGGATTTTCAAGACCGCACCGCTATCGTTTATAGCGTTTACGCTACGGACGTGGCCCCCGCGCAGGCGCTGTTAAAGGCGGGTGCGGACATCAATTCGCGCGACCGAGACAACAACACCCCGCTTTTAGCGGCTATCAAGGCCAAAAACGACAAAGCGGCCCTGCTCCTTATCCAACAAGGGGCCGAAGTCAGCGCCGCCAATAACAACGGCGACAATGCCTTCACGCTTACCGAGCAATATCTACCGAACTCTTTAACGTCCAATGTACTGGGGGTTAAAAAGGCTGAGGTGGTTCAGCAAGCCCTGCAAATTCAGGCGCAGAAACAAGCCGAAGTACAAGAACTGGAAAACCAACTTGCGCAAGATGAAGCCCGCGTTCAACAGATAAAAGAGGAAGAATTGGCCCAAGCCAAGGCCGCCCAAGAAGCCAAAGCCGCTGAGGTCCGCGCGCAAGTAGAGCAAGAATACCAAAACGACCCGGAATTAGAACGCTTGCAAAAACAGTTAGAAGAAGCCAGAGCGCAAAAAGAAGCGGCTATGGAAGAAGAAATTAACCGCCGCTTATCCGCTGCTGACACGCAAGTAACCGAGGCCGCCAACGAGGTAAAGGCGCAGGGTGATAGTGCTGTGCAAAAAGCACAAGACACCGCTTCCGCCGCCGAGGCCAAGGCCAAAGCCGATGCTGCCAAGGCACGCGCAACAGTTAATCAGGCCAAGGCAAAAACAACCGCCAACAGAAACTCGGCCAAACGCCGCGCTACGCAAGGCCGCAGAAAAGCAGCCGCCCGAAAAACGGCTGTAAAAAATTCCGCCGCCAAAACCAAGGCTGCTGCCAAGGCAACGGTGGAGGCCGCCACGGTCAAACCGCAAGAAGTAAATATGGCGGATGTGCTGTAAAAAGTTTTAGACATATAGAAAAAGCCCCGTTTTTTTTACCCGGGGCTTTTTTTTGCTTTGGCAAATTACAAAATATCGTAATAGGTGTGGTTATCAGTTGTTCCTTGGTGGGATTTTCCATTTGACATAGACTTGCAAACCGCAACGGCCGTTGGAGTATCGCACCGGGCCCATAAAGTTTGTTCCTTATACGATTGCACTAAATAAAAATTTCCTTTATCGCTGCACGCCGCTCCGGATGAGGTAACCGCACAAGTGGAGCCGTCTTTAAAATATACACCTATATGACTGGGGTCAACCGAAATACTCGTTTTTTTAAATGCGGTGGCACCCGCCGTTATATCTATATCCAAATCACGCACGTCTAGCGGGTAGGTACCGTTCGCCATATAGTAGGTTTGGGCGGCCTGATGTAAGGCTTTTACCCGTATGATATTTTGCGTTAAGCGGCTCTTTAATACCGCCTTTTCGTACTGCGGCAGCGCCACCGCCGCCAAAATACCGATAATCAGCACCACCACTAATAGTTCTATAAGGGTAAATCCTTTCATTTTTTCTCCTTTTAAGGCCTTTATATTTAGCCAAAATAGCCTTTTATACGCATTTTTATACGGCGGATACATCCGGATACACATTAAGCGTTCTCTCTCTAATTTATCAAAAAAAAAAACGGGTCAAGCCCCTTCTAAAATACCCAGCCAACAAAGAGTATAAAAACAAAAACCCCGCTAAAAAGCGGGGGGAAAATCGGCAGGTAAAGGCTATTATTTGGGTTGCGCTTTGCACCAAGTTAAAAAGGCCTGCCACTTTTGGTGCAAGTTTTTTGCATCTTCCACAGACAGGTTCGGCAAAAAGGAACCAGTTTCCCCGTTTGTGCTGACTTGTAAGGACTCCTGTAAATAATCAGCCGCCAAATGCGCCGCACCCAAGGCTGTGCTTTCGCTTTCGCCACGCAACACCAACGGCAACTGCAATAAACCGGCCTGAAACTGCATTAAATAATTTAAATGAGTAAGTCCGCCAGATACCGCCACCGGCCCGCTAACAGGCACCTTATTGGCCCGCAAGTAGGCTACAATATCCGCCAGTAAAAAGGCTATACCGCGCACCGTTCCGGCCACCCAATCGGCCTTTTGCGTAAGGGGGGATAACCCCGCCACCACAGGCGACAAAGAAAAATCCCAATACGGCGCACCCAAGCCGCCCAAGGCCGGCAAAAACCATACAGGATTTTGCGAAAGGGCGCACAAACTATCTATTTTTTTAGCGTCAAAAGAAATCCCCTGCGCGCCCAACCATTGGAACGCGCTTCCCGCCGCATTGACGGGGGCTTCCAACAAATAATCGCTTTTTGGAATTTCGCAGGAAGCAGAAAGGGAAGTTAATAACCCCGGCAGGCAAATATTTTTGCATCCCGAATTATGCAGCAAGAACGCGCCCGTACCATAATTGATAAGCGTTTGCCCGTCCTTTAAACGGTTCCAAGCGGCGGCCTGTTGGTCGCCGACACACACGCAAAGAGGAATTTTTACCTGTTCAAATTCATACGTTCCATAATCTGCCGCACTCGGGCGGATTTCCGGCAAAGTTTCAGGCTCAATCCCAAAAGCCTTGCACAAGTCCGCGCTCCAAGTTTGCGTGCGGATATCCCATAACAGCATACGTTGGGCAAGTGTAGGGTCTGCGGCAAAGGTTTTACCGCCCGTTAAATGCCAAATAAAGTAAGAGGCCACTGGCCCGATAAGCAAATTTTTTTCGCCCAACGCATGTTTCACCGGCGGGCAATTTTTAAGACACCAGGCAATTTTAGGTGCGGAAAAATACGGCGTTTTATATAAACCCGTTATCACGTGAACTTCCGCCTGGCTGACGGGTGCGTTTTCCGCTTCCGCCGCCGCGCGGCCGTCCTCCCAAGTAAGCACCGGGGCCAACGGCTCGCCCGTTTGCCTATGCCACAACACAACAGTAGAGCGTTGGCAGGATACGGATATACTGCGGACATTTTGCGCGCCGACTTGCGTTAAAAGAGAATTTAAAACATTTTTTTGTGCGCGCAGAAGTTCGTTTCCGTCATAAAAAGAAAGACCGTTTTGGGGGCGTTTTGGCGCAAGAATCAGGCTTTTGCGCGCAATAACTTCTCCTCTTTGGTTAAAGGCCAAAGCCCGGCAAGAAGATGTGCCCAAATCCAGCGCAACAAAAAGTTTCCCGCTCATCTTCCGTCCCCTGTTTCTTGCGGCTTATACCAACGGTTTTCTTTCAAAAGCGTATAGGCTGCCTTGTCCAAGGAGAGCAGGACTTCCTCCGCTTTTTCGGTATCCATACCGGGAGTAGCGGATAAAATTTTCCCGCCGCTATGGCGCATTTCTCCGTCTTGCGTAATAAGCCCGAGATTTACACCCTCCGATACCAGCGCCACGCGTTTAAAAGAAGTATCAAACATATCCCGCCCAAAGGCCGTATAGGCGGGCGTAAGGCCCGTCAAATGGTAGAGCGTGGGAATTAAATCTAATTGCGAAACGATTTGATTGGCTTCCTGCCCCTTAAAAAGTTTCGGCGCATAAATAACCAGCGGAATACGGAAGCGGTTTTTTAACGAATCATCTGCCGGACCGCCGGAGGTATGGTCTGCCACGAATACAAAAATGGTATTATCAAACCAACCGTCCTCCTTGGCGCGCTTTAAAAACTCGCCAATAGACCAATCGGCAAACGACAGCGTATTTAAAAAGCCGTGCTCCCAGGAATCGTATGGATATTTGTCAAACTGCGGCAAGGTGGAGGCAAACGGCTCGTGCGTAATACCCGTAAACACCATACCCATAAAATTTTTTTCTTGGCGGTTTTTAATTTTATCAGCCGCAAACATTAAGGCATCATAATCATAGCCAAAGGGAGCGCGGTCCTTGTATTTTAACCGTTCGGGGATATCTTCCCACCCGTAACTGTCTTTTACTCCCAAGTAGGAAGCCAATGCACACAGGCGGTAAGAATCGCGGTGCGAGGTCTGCGCAAAAAAAGTGTAATAACCTGCCCGGGCAAAGTGCTTAGGCATAGGGGAAAAAGCCGTCAGTTCAAGCCCATAGCCAAACATAGGCAGCCCCGGTACAAGAGGCACACCCGCAAAAACTGCCGCAAAGCCAAAAATACTGCGCAGCCCCGCCGCATAGGCATTGGTAAAATTCACGCCGTTCTTTAAAATATCGTCAAATACCGGGGTTGCGCCAAAGTCTTGTCCGGATAAACCGTCCACATAATACGGGTGCCAGCCTTCCAAAAGAACAATCATTACGTTGTAACCTTTGGCTAGGGGATTTTTTTCCGGCTGGGCTTGGCGCATAAGCGGATAATTTTCGTCCGGCACCGTTTCGTCTGCGGCTACAAAGCGTTTTTGCGTTAGTTCCAGCGCTTTTTCCGCCGGGAACGTGTTGGAAATTTCCATTGCGCCCTTTCTGCCCACCTGATAAGCCGTAAATGCGCCGTTTAGCGTAAGCGCCGCTCCGGCGGGGGAAGATGCGTAATTATATACGTCCGCCACGCCAATAGATTTGCCGCGCCCGATATGTCCGCGGATACCTAAAAAAGTGAATAAAACAATCAAAAAAAGGATTTCTCCCGTACGGATTTTACCATAGCGGTTGGCCTGAAAGTGTTTATCCGTATAACAGCAAAACGCGCGCACCGCCCACGCAAAGCCGCCCAAAAGGATAATAAGCGGCAGCCAAACCTGCGTAAGCATATACTTTAACACATAGCCCCAATCGTTAGCCACTTGCACAATTTCCTCGGCAATATGGCGGTTTACTTTGGGAAAATAAATTAAATCGCCAATCAAAAAACCCGCCGCAAAAATAAGTTCAGCAAACAGTACGACCGTCCAAAATTTTACCCAACCGCGCCCGCGCACAGGTAAATTTAACAAAAACAGTACCGGCCCCATAAACAGGGCTATCACGGAGAAATCAAAGCGAAGGCCGTTTAAAAAGGCGGAAAAAATTTCTGCCCCGGACAAAACGCTAAAAAAATCCCAATTGAGCACCAACAAGGCCAAGCGCGCCACCGTAAACAGCACCCCTGCCGCCAACACGGCTAAAAAAGACAGTTTTAAGCGAAAATCGGTTTTCCGTATCATAACTACTCCGCCTTGGTTAAATTAATTTGTATGTCCTCTTCTTTTTTGGCAAAGGCCTGCAACTTTGCTTTGGCTTCCGCCGGAACGGCTGCGTCCGTTAACAGCCCGGCCACCGTACTTTGCGTAGGTACCAGCACCTTGGCTAACAGTTTTAGCGTGCGCAAGAGTTCCACCACTTTTTCTTTATCGGTAAACTCCAACTTTTCCACGCGGGAAAGTTCAGCCTTGTACTGCTTGCCGAAATGGCGCTCAAAATTGTTTTTGCGCATTAGCGAAATAATTTCTTTTTGCAAAGATTTCGCTTCGTCCAAAAGCGCCCCGCAACGGTCAATTTTTTCGCTTAAAATTTCTTGCTCACTTTTGGGTTGTTCGGCAATAGCGGGAGCCGCCTTGCGCACTGCAAACCCCGTCGGGCCGGTGTATTCCTTACCCGTAAAAACAGGGCAGATGTTGCGGTAATCGCACCAGCGGCATTGGTTTTCGCCGGGGGTGGGGGTAAAATTGCCCGCGCGGATGTTGTCTGCTACCTTTAAAACGCCCTGCCAAAATTCAAAAATTTCCTTATCCTCTGCCCGTTCAAACGTCATTTCGTGCAAGGTGGGCAAATGGTAAAAACTCAGTTGCGCCACGCGGATTTCTTTTACGCCCGGGTCCTTTTGCTCAACAAGTGCGCGGATGGCGGGGGAGTTTTCGGCAACCTTTTGATACATATACAGTTGGTCCGGCTCACGCTGGACAGTTTTGCCCGTTTTATAGTCCAAAATTTTGATTTTTCCGTCGCCCAAATAGTCCATACGGTCCAAAATACTGATAAGGCTCAATCCGTCAATATCCAGTGTACTCTTCATTTCCACGGACAGCGGGTGCGCAAAAGTAGCCGCGTTTTTGGCATAATAGGACTCAATAATCCGCCTCCCCTCTGCATATCCGGCCAGTTCCTTTTCAAGCGACGCATAGCCTTTTTGTTCATAGGTTGTTTTGTTCCAATGGTTCTCAAAAAACACCAATGCTTCCGCCAAAGTGGGGAAAACCGGGTTTGCCGGGTTGTAAATGTATTCCATTACCTCGTGCAACGCAGAGCCAAACGCAAAGTAATACTTGGGTTGCTCGGGCAACATATGGACATAGCGGAATTTGTACTTCTGCGGGCATTCCTTATACATACCCATTTTAGAATAGGAAAACGATAAATTTCTGGCCATAAAATACTCCCAAAATACAGTTAGTTTATTGTACCATTTTACAGAGCAACTCGCCGATAAAAACAAGCATCGTTAAAAAAAGAGAGGGGAAAACCTAGCCCACAAAAAAGCCCCGCCGTAAGCGGGGCTTTTTAAAACTGTTTGGTTAGTTAAAACCAATTTTGCGGCGAGGGGCGTCTTCTTTCTTAATAGTAGAAGGCAAGCGCACTTTGCCACGCAAGTATTTTACAAAGTCCGTTTTAACCGGGTAGGTATCCAATTTGATAGCCACCAAAGCCAAAGCATCTTTGTACAAAGACGGATAAAGATTCATTAAATCCACCAAATCCGCCGCGGCTTGGGCTGCCTGTTTGGAAAGTTTCGCCAGTTCCCGGTCAGCCTTTTTTACTTGGTTGCGGTAGAAGCGTTTTTCCATTTCGGTTTCGCTCATTACAATCTTTTTGTTGGCAGCCAGTTTGACCTCTTTCAACTGGGTAATGGTTTGCTCCATAAAGCCCAATTTTTTACCCAAGGCCACAGCAAGCATATTTACCTCTTCGGGAAGTTCTTCATATTCAGGCACCAAGGCGACCACTTCGCGGAAGAAAGCCGGAGACATGTCGGGATATTCCGTCGGCTTGGCCGATTCGGAGAGCATACCCGGAATGTCGGAATCTTTTTTAGGAAAGAAATTCGGATTGCGTTCTTGCAGCAAGCGTTCTCCCCATTGGGCTTGCGCCTTCATAGCGCGTTCGTTCAGGCTAGCCGTCAACTCAGCCGTTTCGGCATCCAATTTTTCCAAAACAGCCAAGCGATCTTTTGCGCCGAGAGAGGCATCCGTCAGCACTTGGGCCACCTGTTGGCTATGCACTTGTTGGGCAATCGCCAAAGAACGGCTGACCAAAGCATATTGCTGTTTAAGCACTTTGCTAGACACATTTGGCGCCGTAGGAACACGGATTTTAAACGCGTTTGTAACAGTTTTTACTTGTTTTGCTGCAACGACAGGAGCGTTACCGGCTTGGGCAGAACCAGGGACCGCCAAACCCAGTAACAGCAGGGCTAATATGACTTGTTTCATTTTAAGTACTCCTTCTCTTGTTGTCATCAGTTTAATTCGGGTACCCTTTCAATATACAAAGTTATACCCAAAAAATCCACTATTTTTTATAACAAAATTCTAAATCATTTTTAATAATGTAGTCTTCTTATACAAAAATAAACAGGGCCAAAAGACCTAACCGCTTATAGGGCTTTGGGCCTATATTGAAAGAGAGATAGTATCATTTCCGAAGGAGACAATAGAGAATTTTTTTAATAAAACGATTCCTACCGCCGCATAAAGCAGTTTATGCGGCTTTGGGGGCAAATAAAAAACCCGCTTCCGCGGGTTCTATATTTTCCTTTATTGTCATCGGCCACCAGTCGCCTCGTTGACCCTCGGCGCTCGCGGCCCCGCCTCGCCATACTCGCCTTTCGGCCTATGGCCTCAAACTCGTATAAGGCTCCGGCTTTCGATTCCTACCGCCGCATAAAGCAGTTTATGCGGCTTTGGGCGCAAATAAAAAACCCGCTTCCGCGGGTTCTATATTTACCTTTAAGGTCATCGGCCACTAGTCGCCTCGTTGACCCTCGGCGCTTGCGGCCCCGCCTCGCCATACTCGCCTTTCGGCCTATGGCCTCAAACTCGTATAAGGCTCCGGCTTTCGATTCCTACCGCCGCATAAAGCAGTTTATGCGGC